>VAZF01000569.1 GCA_005888425.1 Alphaproteobacteria bacterium | reverse complement strand
TTCAGCTTCAGCGCGGTGTGGTCTCCGCCCTGCCAATGCAGGACCACCTCGATGAGGCCGCCCTCGATGCGCACGACGATCTCGTGCAGTGCCGTGCGCAAGATCCTCTTGCGCGTTGCTGCTGTCACGGCCGGGTGCGACCAGGCGACTTCGAGATCGGCGCCGAGCTGCAATAAGTGCCGCCGCTCCTTTTCGCCCAAGGGCGCTGGCTTTCTCGCCTCGAGCGCGGCGACCTCGCCCTCGAGCCGGTACACGACCTGCAGCGCCTCGTTCCAGCGGCGCTCCAGCTCACCGGCGACCAGGCGATTGTCGGGATCGACGGCGTCATATTGCCGACGGGCATGCGCCGCCGAGAAGCGCGCCTGCTGCAGCGCCAGATCGAGTTGCCTCTGGGTCGCCGACGTCTCGCTCGTTTGAGCCTCGAGCGCCTTCGCGGCGGCATTGACGCCGAGCGGCTTCAGGACCCGAAGAACCTCGCTACCGACAGCGTGATCGACACGCAAACCACCGAACGAGATGCACCGCTCCGTGCCGTGGTTCACAAGAGCACCCTGGCAGTAATAGCGCCCCGCCTTGCCCCCATAGCCCACGTACAGCTTGCGGCCGCAATGGCCACAACGCAATAGTCCAGCAAGAAGCAACTCGCCGCGCCGCACCGCGCCTCTGACCGCGGCACTGCCCTTACCGGTCGCATTGTCGGCAATCACCTGCTGGTTCCTCTCGAACTGGCTCCAGGAGATATAGCCCTCGTGCTGATCCTTGAGCAGCACGTCCCATTCGGCCAATGGGCGCCGCAGGCCGCGATTGACGCGCTTGCGGCCGTCCTCGACGCTGACCTTGCTCATCGTGCGGCCAAAGGCATAAGCGCCAGCGTAGACGGGGTTGGTCAGGATGTTGTGGACCGTGTTGTAGAGCGGCAGCCTCCAGACGATGCTGCGCCCCTCCGCCGCCGTGTGGCATGCGACGGGCAAGGCAATGCCCTCGTCCCGCAACCAC
>VAZF01000517.1 GCA_005888425.1 Alphaproteobacteria bacterium | reverse complement strand
CGCGGCCCTCGCCCGCGATGCGGCAGGCGATGGCGGAAGCGCCGGTCGGCGACGATCAGTACGGCGAGGACCCCTCGGTCAACCGGCTGCAAGATCGGATCGCCGAACTGCTGGGCAAGGAGGCGGCGCTGTTCGTGCCGAGCGGCACGATGTCGAACCAGATCGCGCTGAAACTGCTGACACGGCCGGGCGACGAGGTGATCCTCGGCGAAGACGCCCATATGATCTGGCACGAAGCCGGCGCCGGCGCGGCCAATTCCGGCGTGCAGTTCACGGCCGTCGGGCGGGGCGGCCTCTTTAGCGCGGCGGAATTCGGGGCCGCGCTGAAGCGGCCGGGGCATATCGTGCTGCCGCCGACCGGGTTC
>VAZF01000516.1 GCA_005888425.1 Alphaproteobacteria bacterium | reverse complement strand
AGAACACGCATAATCTCGGGGGCGGGGTCGTGTTCCCGCAACAGGATGCCGCGGCGATCTGCGCCGCGGCGCGCAAGGCGGAGGTCGCGTCCTATCTCGACGGCGCGCGGCTGTTCAACGCCGCTGCCGCAAGCGGGCTCAGCGTGGCCGAGCTGGCGCGGCCCTTCGATCTCGTGTCGGTCGCGCTATCGAAGGGGCTCGGCTGCCCAGTTGGCAGTGTCCTCGCCGGCGACAAAGCAGGGATCGCGCGCGCCCTGCGAATACGCCGCATGTTCGGCGGCGCGATGCGGCAATCGGGCATCCTCGCCGCCGCCGGGCTGTACGCGCTCGACCACAATGTGGCGCGGCTCGCGGAAGACCATGCCAATGCCCGCCTCATCGCCGAGCAGCTCGCCGGCGTTTCCGGGATCCGGCTCGACCTCGCGACGGTGCAGACCAATATCGTCATCTGCCGCCTCGAGGAAGGCTTCCCCGATGCCTTGGCGATCGCCGCGCGCGCGAAGGAGGCGAGCGTCCTCGTCTCGGCGCTCGGACCGCGCACGGTGCGGGCGGTGACCCATCTCGATGTGTCGCGCGAGGATTGCGAACGAGCTGTCGAGCGCCTCGTCGCAATCATCCGGCGGGGCTGACCGCCGCTGGATTGCGCTTTTTCAGCAGGTATTTCTGCTCGCCGCTCAGCACGAGCTCGTTCCTCTGGTTGTGCACAGTCACCGCGATCGTTACGACCCCGGTCGTGCGCTGCGGCTGCAGCGCTGCGACGGCGAGGCTCGGATAGAGCGTGTCGCCGGGATAGACCGGCTTCAGAAATTTCGAGGATTGCTCGATGAAAGCGATCAGTGACTCGCCGATCACATGCGCGAAGGTGCCGGCGCCAGCGGCGGTGAAGCACAGCACCTGAAAGCCGTGCGCCAGCGGGCCGGGATGGCCGCGCTCGCGGCAATATTCGACGTCGTAATGGATCGGGTGGTTGTCGGCCGAGACGGTCTGGAAGGCCGCAAAATTAGCCTCGGTGACGGTGCGGCTGGGGATATAGAAGCGCTCGCCGACCGCAAGATCTTCGAAAAACCGGCTTTCCGGAAAGCGGTGCCGCCGCCGGTCGAACGCGTCGCCCTCAACCATCTTTCCCTGCTCCCCAAGTTCTTTTCACCATAGCCTATCTTGATACCCACATTTTTGTAGATACATTAAGTGGCGGACGGCTGGGACGAGGCAAGGCGCCAACGAACACTGGCCGAGCGCGGGCTCGATTTCGCCGAAGCCGAGCAGGTCTTTGCCGGCTTGCGAGTTACGTTGCCGGATGACCGACGCGATTACGGAGAACCGCGCTTAATCACGGCCGGGTACCTGCGCGGCCGCTTCGTCGTCGTCATTTGGACGCCGCGCGGCGAGGGACGGCATTATTTTCGATGAGGCACGGGCATGCCGACGAAGAAGCGTACTACCGGGAGCAAATGGGTTGACCCCGACGACGCGCCGCACCTCACCCGCGAATGGTTCGAGCGCGCGGAGATTTGGGATGGCGATCGTCTGATCCGTCCGGCCCGGCCTCTGGGTCGCCCAAAAAAAGCGACACCAAAAGAGGCCGTCAACATCCGGCTCGATCCGGAGGTGCTCGCGTATTTCCGCGGCACCGGCCCGGGCTGGCAATCGCGGA
>VAZF01000515.1 GCA_005888425.1 Alphaproteobacteria bacterium | reverse complement strand
GGCATTACCTTGCGCAGAACCTGCTCGCCGGGCATGACCTCTGGCGCACGGCGGATGTCGTGCTGGCGGTCGGGACGCGCTTCAACCAGCCGCAAACGCGCTGGGGCCTCGACAATGAGGTCAAGGTCATCCGTATCGATCTGGACCCGATCGAGATCACCCGGATCGCGCGCCCCGCCATCGGCATCGTCGCCGATGCAAAGCAGGCGCTCGCTGCGCTCGACAAGGCGTTGGGCGCGCACGAGCACCCCTCGCGCCAGCGCGAGCTCGAGGAATTGAAGGCGAAGACGCAGGCGCGGCTCGAGGAGACGCTCGGCCCCCAATGCGAGTACCTCGCGGCGATCCGCGCCGAACTCCCCGATGAGGGTATCTATGTCGAGGATCTGACACAGGTCGGCTATGTCGGCCGCCTCGCCTTCCCGATCTACCGGCCGCGCACTTACATCCACAGCGGCTATCAGGGGACGCTCGGCCACTGTTATGCGACAGCGCTCGGCGCGAAAGTGGCGTGCCCTGACAAGCCGGTCGTGTCGATCTCTGGCGATGGCGGCTTTATGTACAACGTCCAGGAATTGGCGACCGCCGCGTTGCACGGCATCGATGTCGTCGCGATCATCTTTGCCGACGGCGCTTACGGCAATGTCCGGCGGATGCAGAAGAACGATTACGGCAATAAGCTAATCGCCGTCGATCTTCTCAACCCGAATTTCCCGAAGATGGCCGACAGCTACGGCATCGCCGGCGTCCGCGCGACGAGCCCCGACGAATTGCGCCGCGAGCTGGCCGCCGCCTTGAAGCGCCGCGGGCCCTCCTTGATCGAGGTGCCGGTCGGCGAGATGCCGGATCCCTGGCCGACGCTGGTCATGCCGCGCATCCGCGGGCGCTAAGCGCCGTCGGCCGGCTCTTGCCGCCGGCGATCGGCGACGGCACTTCTGCGGTATGAAGCGCAACGTCGTTCCAGCAACATCGGAAGCGGTTGCGGAAGCCGCGCGCCTGTTGCGAGACGGCAATCTCGTCGCGTTTCCGACCGAAACCGTGTACGGGCTCGGCGGCGACGCGAGGAGCGAGACGGCAGTCGCGCGAATCTTTGCCGCCAAAGGCAGGCCGCGCTTCAACCCGCTGATCGTGCATGTCCCGGGTCTGACCGAGGCCGAGCCGCTCGCCGAGTTCGACACGCGGGCACGCGAGTCGGCGCGGCGTTTCTGGCCCGGCCCGCTGACATTGGTGCTGCGGCGCCGTGCCGACGCCGAATTGTCGCTGCTCGCGAGCGCCGGTCTCGATACGGTGGCTCTGCGCGCCCCCGCCCACCCCGTCGCGCAGCAATTACTGCGGGCTGCGGCGAGACCGATCGCCGCCCCTTCGGCCAACCGCTCGGGTCGGGTCAGCCCGACCATGGCGGCGCATGTCGCCGCCGAGCTCGGGACCGACGTTTCATTGGTTCTGGATGGTGGGGCCTGCCCGGTCGGCCTCGAATCGACGATCCTCGACCTGACCAGCGGCGTCCCGATGCTGTTGCGCCCCGGCGGAGTCACGCGCGAGGAGCTTATCGCCATATTCGGCGAGATCGCATCGCCCTCCGCGCGCGACCATGTCCCGCGCGCGCCGGGCAGCCTTCCGAGCCATTACGCGCCGAGCCTGCCGGTACGGCTCGACGCACGCGACGCCCGCCGTGGCGAGGCGTTACTTGCCTTTGGTGCCGAAGCGCCGGCCGGCTTTTCAGAAGTGCTGTGGCTGTCGCGAAAGGGCGATCTCGTCGAGGCGGCGGCCAATCTGTTCGCTATGCTGCGCAGCCTCGACCGGCCGGAATTCACAGCGATTGCGGTCATGCCGATCCCCGAGCATGGCCTCGGACTGGCGATCAACGACCGGCTGCGCCGCGCCGCCTTCTGAGAACTCGATGCCTAAGAATCAGCGAGCACAGCCGCGCAGCCGAGAAACGCCGGCAAGGGGTGCGTCACGACAGAGGTGGGAATGGCCGCGACATACGGGCTAAGCCGTCCCTTGGTCTCGAAGCGCGTGCGAAATCCGCTCTCGACAAATCGCGCCCCGAGCCGTGGCACGATCCCGCCCGCAATGTAGACGCCGCCTTTGGCGCCCAAGGTCAGCGCCAAATCGCCTGCCACCGTGCCGAGCATTGCGCAAAACATTGCGGTCGCTTCGCGGCACAG
>VAZF01000514.1 GCA_005888425.1 Alphaproteobacteria bacterium | reverse complement strand
GCGTTCAGGAAGCCATTGCTATAGCCGATCGCCTTCAATGTCGCGAATTGCGGCAATTGCCGCGTGATCTGCGTCGCGAGCGTCTGATAGAGCACCATGATCCCGACAACGAACGCCACGATAAGCCCGGACCCGAAAATCAGCCCAGTGCCGGTGCGCGTCGTCCAGAACGAGATTTCGTGCGCGGCGAGTTCGGGGCGCGTGAACACCTGCACGTCATTCGGCAGGAGACTGCGCAATTCGCGTGCGACCAGATCCGGGTCCGCGCCGGCCCTCAGCGTGACAAGACCGTAATTGACCTGCTCCGGCCGCCGGTTCGGAAATATGCGGAAGAAATTGGCCTCATTCGCCAGCACGACGCCGAGCCCAAGAAACCCGGTGCCGAGCACATAATCGCCACCAATGGTCACGCGGCGGTCATTAAGCTCGACGACGCGGCCGGACTGCAGCGGCCCGAACAGCGGGCGCGTCTGGCTGTCGACGAGCACGGTGTCGGGCCGGTCGAGCACGGCGGTTTGGTTCTCGATATCGGCGACGGTGAACGGCCGCGCCTGCGGGTCGAAGCCGAACACCGCGATGTCGAGCCGCAGCCCGCCGCCAGGGTCCTGCCATTTGGCGCCGCCGAAATACAGAGGGCTCGCCTGCGCCACCCCGGAGTTGCGCCCCGCCTCGGCAAGGCGCTCCCGCGGGAACTGCCAGGATTCCGCCTGGAAGATGTATTTGTTCGAGGCGACCAGAAGATCAAACCGCATGTGGTCGTAAATCAGCATGCCGCCCTGCGGTACCGCGATGAAAAAACCGAGCTCGACAAAGATCAGCAGGATGGCAATGAAGATGCCGCCAAGCGCCAGCGCGGTGCGGCCCTTCTGATGCGTAAGAATGCGCCAGGCAATGTGCAGCGGCACGACCCAGTTTCCCCTGTGCCTTCACTCGGAGAGTGCAAGAGCGGTGCCTATAACCTTAGCCGACGCGCAGCGCTAGACCGCCACTCGAGAAAAATGCCTGCACTCTTTGGCTAGATCCCGATCTCCCGACGAACCCGAGCGCTGATTGATTGCCGCACCTTTGCCATCTCCGCCCAGGGATCGGCTTTGATCTGCCTCAACCGTGCCGGCACGGTCGCCACCGTAAAGGCGTCCGGCGTGACGCCCTTTTCGACCTCGTCCCAGAACAAGGGCATCGCGACCGTCGCACCGGGTCGCGCGCGGGCCGAGTAAGCGCCAATCGCTGTCGCCCCGCGCCCATTGCGCAGATAATCGATAAAGATACGTCCGGTGCGCGCCCGCTTCGCCATGTTGGACGTGAACCGATCCGGATATGCCTTGACGAACCGTTCGGCGACCCATTTGGCGAATTCTTTTATCGTGTCCCAGTCGAGCTTCGGCGTCAGCGGCACCACGACGTGCAGCCCCTTGCCGCCGGTCGTCTTCGCGAAACTGCGTAAGCCGATGCCAAGGAGCGCCTCCCGCATCTCGAGGGCGGCCTCGGTGACGCGCTCCCAGGGAAGGCCGATATCCGGATCGAAATCAAAGGTCACGATATCCGGCGTTTCGAGCTTTTTGACGGTCGAGCCCCAGGGATGGATCTCGAGCACGCCCATCTGCACCATCGCAATGAGCCCAGCGAGGTCCTTGATGTAAGTGTAGGTTCCGGTGCCGGTTCCCGCGCCTTCCGGGATCTGGACCCGGCCTACCACGTCGGGCACCGCGGGCGTCGCGTGCTTCTGATAGAAGCACTCCTTGCCCTGCCCTTCGGGGCAGCGCACCAGGCTTAGCGGACGATTTGCAAGGTGCGGGAGGGCCCACGCCTCGATCGCTGCGTAATACTCGGCGAGCGCGAGCTTTGTGATGCCCTGGTCGGGATACAGCACGCGGTCGGGGTGGGTGAGCCGCACCCCAGCAAATTCGACGCTGCCGTCCCGCGCCGACACGGCGCCAGGTTTGCGTTCGGCCGGTTTGCGTTCGGATCGAGAGACCGCGGGCGCTTTCGTCGCCTTCGATCTCGGAGCCTCGCTC
>VAZF01000513.1 GCA_005888425.1 Alphaproteobacteria bacterium | reverse complement strand
TTCCATCATCTTCTGCCCGCCGGCGAGGTCGGTGACAAACCCGCCGGCCTCGCGCACCAGCAGCATCCCAGCGGCGATATCCCAGGGCGACAGCCCGAACTCCCAAAACCCGTCGAGCCTGCCGGCGGCAACATAGGCGAGGTCGAGCGCGGCGGCGCCGAACCGCCGCACGCCGCTCGTCGCCGGCAACACCGCCGCCAGGGTGCCGAGATAGACCGGCTGGTCGGCGCCGTCGCGAAAGGGCAGGCCTGTGCCGACAACTGCCTCGGCGAGCTGACGGCGCGCCGACACTCGGAGCCGGCGGTCGTTCAGATAGGCGCCGGCGCCCTTCTCGGCCCAGTACATCTCGTCGCGGGTCGGCTCGTAGACGACCCCGGCAATGATTTCGCCGTCGCGTTCGAGCGCGATCGAGATCGCGAAATGCGGGATCCCGTGCAGGAAATTTGTCGTGCCATCGAGCGGATCAACGATCCAGCGGTGGCGCGGGTCGGTGCCCTCGACTTCGCCTCCTTCCTCGAACAGGAGGCCGTAGCCGGGGCGAGCGCGGTGCAACTCGTTCCGCAGCGTGCGTTCCGCTTTCAGATCGGCGGTCGAGACGAATTCGCCCGGGCCCTTGATCGAGACTTGCAATTGCTCAACTTCACCGAAATCGCGCACAAGGCCGCGCGCCGCCTTCAAGGCGGCGCTGGTCATGACATTGATGATGGGAGAGCGTGTCGCCACAGCCGTTCAGCTATGCCGATTTCGGCGCGGCCTCAATCCTTGGCCCGCTCGACATAGCTGCCGTCGGCTGTGTTGACGACAATCCGGGTGCCGGCCTCGATATGCGGCGGGATCATGACCCGCCGGCCGTTTTCGAGCCGGCCGGGCTTATAAGAGGAGGAGGCGGTCTGGCCGCGTACGACGGGATCCGCCTCGACGATGGTCAATTTCACGGTGGGCGCTATCTCAAGCGAAAGCGGCGTGCCCTCATGCATCATGACCTGGCAGATCATGCCGTCGCTGAGGAAATCGGCGGCGGCGCCGATCAGCTCGCGCGGCACCGTGACCTGCTCGAAGGTGTCGTTGTCCATAAAGGTCGCCTGGTCCCCTTCCATGTAGAGGAACTGCATCTCCTTCTCGTCGAGCCGGACGCGCTCGACGGTTTCCTGGGTGCGGAAGCGCTCGGTCGATTTGTTGCCGCTGCGCAGGTCACGCAATTCGACCTGCGCGAAGGCGCCGCCCTTGCCGGGCTGCACCAGCTCGCGCTTTACCACGAGCCACAGCTTGTTCTGGTGCTCGAGCACATTGCCCGGCTTCAAATCGATGGCATTGATCTTCGGCATGAGGATGGGGTCCGGTAAATGGCGGAACCAGGCGGCAATCGTCCGACAAGCGGGCCTTGGTGGCGGCCGGACCGGTTTGCCCTGCGGCATGACAAGCTGATCGCGCGCAGCCGAATATTGGCCGCGGTTCGCGACTTTTTTGCCGAGAACGGGTTTGTCGAAGTCGAGACCCCAGCCTTGCAGGTCAGCCCGGGCCTCGAACCGCATCTGCGCGCCTTCGGGACCATCCTGCACGAGCCAGGCGAGGGTAGGGGCCGACCCCTGTATCTCCACACTTCGCCCGAATTTGCGATGAAGAAATTGCTCGCGGCGGGGCTGCCGCGCATCTGGCAGCTCGCGCATGTGTTACGGGACGGGGAACGCAGCGCGACGCATCACCCCGAATTCTCGATGCTTGAGTGGTATCGCGCCGCTGCCGGCTACGAGATGCTGATGGCGGATTGCGAGGCGCTATTGCGGCGCGCGCAGCGGGCGGCCGGGACGGCGGTGCTGACTTGGCAGGGGGCCACCGCCGATGCCAACCAGCCCTTCGAGCGCTTATCCGTCGCCGACGCGTTCAAGCGCCATTGCGGCATCGACCTCCTCGCCACCGCGCCCGATCCGGGACGCCCGGATGCGGCGCGGCTCGCCGCGGCGGCGGAGAGCGTAGGTATCGCGCCGCATCCGGGCGACGATTGGGAAGCGCTGTTCTTTCGGATTTTTCTCGACCGCATCGAGCCGCATCTCGGCATCAGCGCGCCGACCCTCCTTTACGACTATCCCGTCTCGCTCGCCGCCCTGTCGCGGCCAAAGCCCGGCGACCTGCGGCTCTGCGAGCGCTTCGAGCTTTATGTCTGCGGCCTCGAACTCGCCAATGCGTTCGGCGAATTGACCGACGCGCAAGAGCAGCGCCGCCGATTTCTCGCCGATCAGGCCAAGAAACAGACGCTCTACGGCGAGACGTATCCGATCGACGAGGATTTCCTGGCAGCTCTCGAATACGGCCTGCCGGATTGCGCCGGCATCGCGCTCGGCTTCGACCGCCTCGTCATGCTGCTGACCGGCGCCGCGCATATCGAAGAGGTGCTGTGGGCGCCGGTCGCTCCGCCCGACTGAGCCCCAAGCGGAGGAGACGGCCCTTTAGTGCGTCGTGAAGAAGGTGTTGTTGACGCCGCTGATGCCGATAAAGGTGATCGTCGAACCGTCATGCAGCGTGACGGTCGTGTTGCCGCCGGAAGTCGAGGCCGTGCCGACGACATTGGCGATCGTGTCGGTGGCGCTGTTCAGCGACACGCGGTCGCCGCCGGCCTGGCTGAAGGTCGACACCGAGTCATGGCCGCTCGAGGTCGTGCCGTTGTCCCACAAGGTCTCGTTGCCGCCGGCAAAGCCCATCAGAGCCGACCCGCTGCCCGAGGCTCCCTGGATCGTGTCGTGCGCGCCGCCCCAGATCGTGGAATTGCCGCCGCCGGCGACGATCGACTCGTTGCCCGAGGTGGCATCGAAGAAGGTGTTGGCGGCGCCGCCGGTGATCGTCTCGCCGGAGACGCCGGCAATCGTCTCATTGCCGCCGCTGCCGCCCTGGATCGTATCGCCCGGGCCGCCCCAGATCGTCTCGTTGCCACCGCTGCCGCCGACGATCGACTGATTGCCGCGGGCGCCATCGATGGATTCGTTGCCGCCGCTGCCACCGGTGATCGTGTCGCCAGGAGCGCCGCCGATCGTCTCGTTGTCGCCGCTGCCGCCGCGGATCGTGTCGCCCGGGCCGCCCCAGATCGTCTCGGTGCCGGCGGTGCCGCCCAAAATCGACTGGTTTCCGAGATGTCCGTCGAGGAATTGATTGAGGCCGGTGCCGCCGGCGAGCGTGTCGCCGAGAGCGCCGCCGATCGATTCGCTGCCGTCGCCCAGAAAGATCCGATCATTCCCAGCGCCGTCGACGAGGCCGTAATTGCCGTGCAGCATCGTCAAGGTTGGCGGGAAGCCCTTGCCGGGCGGAGTCTCGATCAAGACGCCCTGATAGCCCGGCGGTGTCGGATAATTGCCCGTGCCGGTCGAATTGATGACGATTTCGAGGTTGAACTCGCCGGAAACCGGCGGCGCGGCGCTGTTGGCGTCATATGTCAGCGCCATATCGACGGTCTGATTTGGCGCAAAGATATCGTAATGACTGCCCGGTATCGACGCCATGTCCGCCCCGAAAGGTAACTTGCGCCCCCGGGAGCCGGGGACCGTCGCGTCTCGATACCAAGCTGGGCGCTAAAAATTCGTTAGGGTCGCTGTAAAACGTAGCTAAAATTCCGAGAGCAAGACCGGGAACTGCGCAACTCCGCCGCAGATTAGGGCAGCAGCTCGGCTGCACGTCGGTGCGATAACGTGCTCGCCGGTTTGGTCTTCGCGGATCCGCTCCCTCAGGGCATCAGACCCGAGATGCTCGCGCCGAGGCTGCTGAAAAGATTGTTGATGTTGCTGCCGAGCAACGTCGCTCCGCCGGCGATCGCAAGCGCGATAAAGATTATCAGCATCGCGTACTCGGTGGCCGTCGCGCCCCTCTCATCTCGCCACAGGCGATTGACCAGACCCGGCATGTGCAATCCTTCCTCGTCGAATATTCCGGGCGACCGGCTCGGGGGCCCACCGCCAACGGTTTTCTTTTAATCTTTTAACTTGATCGCAACTCTAACAGGTACACGAGTTTATGCACAACTTAAGAGTGTAGTTAACATCAGGGGAAATGCGCACCCGCAAACACAACCGGGCGCTTAAAACAAAAAACGGCGCGAGGCTCGCTCGCGCCGTTTCGCTCGGATCCTCGCGATCGCTAATGCGTCGTGAAGAAGGTGTTGTTGATGGTGCTGATGCCGATGAAGGTAATCGTCGAGCCGTCATGCAATGTGACGGTCGTGTTGCCGCTACCATCTGTGACCGCGGTACCGGCGACGCCCGCCGGCGTATCGGTCAGGCTGTTCAATGAGACGCGGTCGCCGCCGGCCTGGCTGATCGTGGAGATCGAGTCGTGACGGCCCGCTGTCGCGCCATCATCCCAGACTGCTTCGTTGCCGCCGGCATAGCCGATCGACGCCGATCCGCCCGACACGCCTTGGACCGTATCGTGAGCGCCGCCAAACATCGTGGAGTTGCCGCCGCCGGCCAAGATCGAGTCGTTGCCCGCCGTCGCATCGACGAAGGTGTTCGCGGCGCCGCCGGTGATCGTCTCGCCGGAGACGCCAGCGAGTGTTTCGTTGCCGCCGCTGCCGCCGTGGATCGTATCGCCGGGACCGCCCCAGATCGTCTCGTTGCCGCCGGTGCCGCCGACGATCGATTGACCGCCCTGGCTGCCATCGATCGACTCGTTGCCGCCGCTGCCGCCGATAATGGTGTCGCCGGGACGGCCGCCGATCGTCTCGTTGCCGCCGCTGCCGCC
>VAZF01000512.1 GCA_005888425.1 Alphaproteobacteria bacterium | reverse complement strand
CCCGCCCTACAACGTGTTCAAAGCCTCGGAACGAAGGAGGACAAGCGGGCATGAAGAAGAGCGCGCCGCAGGAAAGCAAGTCTCCCTCTCAACTGATAGACGCCAGAATCAAGGAACTGGACGACTGGCGGGGCGAGATGCTCAGCCGGTTGCGTGCCGTGGTCAAGAAAGCCGATCCCGAGATTATCGAGGAGTGGAAGTGGCGAGGGGTTCCGGTGTGGTCGCACGCCGGCTTGATCTGCACCGGCGAGACTTACAAGAACGTCGTCAAGATGACCTTCGCCAAAGGGGCGGCTCTGACGGACCCTTCGGGGCTCTTCAACGCCAGTCTTGAGGGGAACACAAGGCGCGCCATCGACTTCCACGAGGGCGATGCGGTCGACGAGGAGGCGTTGAAGGCTCTCGTTCGCGCCGCGGTGACCCTGAACACCTCCAAGGCTCAACGCTGATCCGCGGAATTCAACATCTTCCGTGCGATCACTCCTAGACGACCCAAACGGCAATTCGCCCTCCAAGAAGGGCTTATTCGAGAGCAGACCCTTGAACGTGAACGAACAGAGAACATATATTCCGCGACCCCCGCTGCAGGCCGACAAATGTTGGACAGCGTTTGCTGCTTCCGGAATCCGGAATCGCGGAAAATCAACAACTTGGTCCTGATCTCTTTCCGACTCGCGCGCAGCCGCGCGCTTCCGCGGCGAGCCACCCCGGCGACCTTCCGGCCGGATCGGTCCTTCCCTGTTAAATGCAAAAAATTTCCCTGTTCTCAGGGAATCCCGCGCTCGCGCCGGCCCGGCCGATGCGATCGCATCCCGCGCCGTTGAGTTCGCGCCGCCGCCGGGGCAAGCTTCGCCGAACTGACCTGAAATCCGGCTGACGGGAGGATGAGGCGATGGCGATCGAACGCATGCTGACCGAGGAAATGCCGGCCCGGGTCTTGGTCGCCCGTGTCTTGGCCGAAGCCGGGATCGAATACGTCTTTGGCATTTCCGGCGGCCATACCGGCCGCATCATCTCGGGCCTCTCCCAGGTGCAGAACCAGGTCCGCATGATGACGGTGCGCGAGGAATCCCTCGCCGGCGTCATGGCCGAGGTCTATGGCCGGCTGACCCGCAAACCCGGTGTCATGATCGGGCAGGGGCCGTGGGTGCTCGGCAATGGCCTCCTCGGCACGCTCGAGGCCTTTTTGTCGTCATCGCCGATGGTGCTGCTGACCGATTTCAGCGACGCGCCGCATTTCCAGCTGCACGCGCCCTATCAGCAGGCGACCGGCGATTGGGGCAGCTGGGATGCGCGGCGCGCTTTTGGCGGCGTCACAAAGCAGGTCATGCAGGCGCAGGAGCCGGTCGCCGCGGTGCAGGCGACCCAACTCGCGATCAAGCATGCGATGTCGGGTCAGCCCGGCCCCGTCGCGGTCCTGTTCAGTCACGACGCGCTGGCCGGCGATGTCGGGCCCGACTCGCGGCCCGTCCTCTATCCGACGCGCTTCTACCTGCCGCCGCCCCCGCCTCCCGCGGATGCGGCGCAGATCGCCGTCGTGGCCGATCGGATCCTCGCTGCCGAGCGCCCGGTCGTCATCGCCGGCAACGGCGTCAGGATCGCCCAGGCCTACGACAAGCTCCGGGCCTTCGCCGAAGCCGCTGGCCTGCCGGTCGCGACGACTGCCGCCGGCAAGGGCACCTTCCCGGAAACGCATCCCTTGGCGCTCGGCGTCTTCGGCACCTTCGGCACGCCCGCCGCGAATGCCTGCATCGGCGAAGCCGATCTCGTGCTGGTCGTCGGCTCCAAGCTCGGCCCGAGCGATACGGCCTGGGAGAACACAAAGCTCCTCGATCCGACCCGCCAGGCCTTTGTGCAGATCGACATCGAACCGCGCAACGCGTCGTGGAACTACCCGGCCGAGCAGGTCGTGCTCGGCGACGCGGCGCAGATCCTCGGCCAGCTCGTCGAGGCCGTCCGCCCGCGCGCCAATGGGAGGAGCCAGGCGGGGCAGCGGCGGGTGGTGCAGCACCGTGACAAGCAGGGCTATTTCAACGCGCCGGAATACCGCTCCGATGAGAAGCCGATCCTGCCGCAGCGGGTCATCGGCGAATTGATCCGCAATCTTCCCGAAAACGGCATCGTCACCTGCGATGCCGGCGAAAACCGCATCCTGATGACGCATTTCTATCAGACCAAGGCGGCCGGCGGCTTTCTGCAGGCGGCGGGTTCCGGGCCGATGGGGTTCGGCATCCCGGCGGCGCTCGGCGCCAAGCTCGTGCATCCCGACCGGCCGGTTGTCGCCTGTGTCGGCGATGGCGGCTTTGCGATGACGATGAACGGGTTGATGACCGCGATCGAGCACGACATCCCGATCACCGTCGTCGTGTTCAACAATCATGCGCTCGGCTGGGTGTTGCACGGCTCGGGGCCGTTCGCCGCCGAGTTCAAGGATTTCGACCATGCCGCTATCGCCCGCGCGATGGGCTGCCGCGGTGTCCGGGTCGAGGATCCCGCGGCGCTCGGCCCCGCCCTTCAGGAGGCAATT
>VAZF01000511.1 GCA_005888425.1 Alphaproteobacteria bacterium | reverse complement strand
AGAGCGCTGACCAAATGCCAGGCCGGGCTCGGCAAGAGCCCGGCCCAGGGCTGCCACCGCGGGCCCGATCCGAATGGATTGGGCTCGCATTTTTTTGACGGCATTCCCCCCGCGCATGCGACCCGTGCCGCAGCGCGCCGATCTTTGCATAGCCAGCCGGGCACAAACCCGGCTATAGCGGCAGCGGCGCAAAGCGGCGAGCGGGGACGGGGTGATGGAGCTTCCCGACAGCATCAAGACCTTGGGCGAGCAGGTTGAGGCGGGCGGTGAGATAACGCCCGCCGTGGAGTTGTTCGACGCCTATCCGGTTTTCGCCGCCGAAGTCGCGCAACTCTTCACGCGTCCCTGGCTGGCGGTCGACCATGTCAGCCGGCTCGCCGCCGATGGCGATTATTTCCGCGCCGAAGTGGGCAGCCGGTCGATCGTGCTGGTGCGCGAGGCGTCCAACCGCATTCATGCGCTGCGCAACGCCTGTCTGCACGCCGGCTACCGCGTCTGCGAGGAAGAGAGCGGCCGCAGCGACCACCTCTTCTGCCAATATCACGGCTGGTCCTATGCGCTCGACGGCCGGCTGACCGACCCGCAGCTGCGCCCGGAGCTGACCGACCGCTCGCGGTTTCGCCTGCCGCATTACGCGATGCGGATCGAGCGCGGGCTGATCCTCGTCGATCTCTCGACACTGGCGCCGGAGCCGCCGCCGCCCGGCCCGGTCGATCTGGGCGCGATCCCGGAAGCGCTCGCCGAGGCCAACGTGTCGAGCCGCAAGCGCTATCCGACGACCTGGAACTGGAAATACCTGCGGCACTTGCTGTGGGCCTCGCCCGAGCTGGCGTTTGGCGGCGACGAATGCAGCGACGTCGCCGAGATCGGGCCGCTCAGCTTTGTTGCGTTGCGCGGTGACGAGGCGGCGCTGGTCCGCTTGTGTCCGCGCTTTCCCGGCCATACCGATGTCGAGATTGTGCGCCTCGCGGTGCGCGACGCATCACGGCCACCGGTAAATGGCGCCGATCCGATCGAGGAAGGCTTGCGCCGGCATGGCGATGCGATCGCGGCGGCACCGCTCGGTGTGCTCGATCGTGCCTTTTATGAATGGTACTGGCCGCATCTATCACGCGCACAGTCCTCGTAGGATGGGCCTCGTAGGATGGGCTGAGCATTCGCGAAGCCCATCTCTGGCGGCTCCCTGATGGGCTTCGCTGCGCTCAGCCCATCCTACGGCTACTCGTGAGTGGCACACGCGAAGCAAGGAACTGACGCAATGGAATTCCGCACGCTTGCCGAGGGGCTGCAATTTCCGGAAGGGCCGGTCGCGCTCGCCGACGGATCGGTGTTGCTGGTCGAGATCGCCGCCGGCACGCTGACGCGCATTGCGCCCGACGGCACAAAGAGCGTCGTCACGACAACCGGCGGCGGCCCAAACGGCGCCGCGATCGGGCCCGACGGCAAATGCTATGTCGCGAACAATGGCGGCTTCGAATGGCATCGCGAAGAGGGCCGCATCCGGCCGCTGACGCAAGCCAAGGATTACAGCGGCGGGCGGCTCGAGCGCGTCGACCTCAAGACCGGCGCCGTCGAACCCGTCTACCGCGCCTGCGGCGACATGCCGCTCAAGGGACCGAACGATCTCGTCATCGACGCGGCGGGCGGCGTCTATTTCACCGATCTCGGCAAGCGGCGGCCGCGCGAGATGGATATCGGCGCGGTCTATTACGGGAAGCCGGATGGCTCCTCGATTGTCGAGGTCGCCTATCCGATGGTGACGCCGAACGGCATCGGCCTGTCGCCGGACGAGAAGACGCTATATGTGGCCGAAACCGAAGCGGCGCGGCTCTGGGCATTTCCGATCGACGCGCCGGGCCTCGTGAAAAAAGAGCCCTGGCCATCGCCGCACGGCGGCCGGCTGGTCGCCGGCATGGGCGGCTATCAGCGTTTCGATTCATTGGCGGTGCAGGCTGACGGGCGCATCTGCGTCGCGACCTTGATCAATGGCGGCATCACGGTGATCTCGCCGGACGGCCGGCATGTCGAGCACCATGCGATGCCCGATCCGATGACGACGAACATCTGCTTTGGCGGCCCGGACATGAAGACCGCATTCATTACGCTGTCCTGGACCGGACGGCTTGTCGCGGTCGATTGGCGCTCGCCCGGATTGAAGCTCAATCAGGCTGGTTGAAGCGGGCATCCGACGGCGCCTCCCGCGGTTCTTCGGCGGGCGGCGCGACCGGCATTGCCGGGCGATTGGCGGCCGCCGCTTTCTCGCGCTCGCGTCGTGAGATCGGGTGTGGCACCCAGGGCCGATCGCCGCGGCTTTCATTCGCGCCGACCACGGTGATTCCGTCCGCATCGAGCCACAACGCGACGGCGCCCTGGCGCCAGGTGTCGATCCGGTCGGCGACCGGGATCTTGCCGCGGCAAGCGAACCCGGCCGGCACCTGCGCGACGATCGCATCGACCGTGTCGCACGACACCGGCAACCCGCTCTCGGCGGTGACGATCGCGACGCGCCGCCCATAAGCGGTATAACTGCAGCGGGCCTCGCCCGCGCAGTCGAGCCCGTCGGCGGCGGGATCGCCGCGACCAGGCCAGGGCAACAATCGCCCGCCGGTCTCGGAAACCAGGAACGAGCGGTGGATTTTTTCAGCGCCGGCGGCGACGCGGTAATCGCCCTCCGGGGTCCGCGCTGCGAGGAAGCGACCAAAATCGGAGAGGACCAGATCGGGAGGGCGGGTCAGCAGCATCATCGCCATGCCGGCCGCGATCCCGGCGATGCCCCAATAGCGCCATCTCTGTTGCCAGAGGCACAGCCAACAGCCGCCGAGCGCGACAAGGATGACCCCGAAGGTCGGCAGGCGCGGCATCGACCAGACATTGCCGGGCAAACTCTGAACCCACTGCGCGACCGCGATCGTCACATCGATGCCCCACCCCATCGGGGTCAGCGCCAATGCCTCCAGGCCGAACGGCATCAGGAGGCAAGCGACGACGCCCCACGGCAATGTCCACATCGCCGAGATCGGCACTGCGATGACATTGGCGAGCGGCGAATACAGCACGAGATGATGAAAATGGTA
>VAZF01000510.1 GCA_005888425.1 Alphaproteobacteria bacterium | reverse complement strand
AGTCACGATTCCCGATACCTATCCCACCACCGTCAGCAGCTTTGCCACCGAGGCAGAGGCCGAGGCGTGGATCGCCAAGCATAAGACCCGCGTCGAGACGGACACCTCGAACAATGTCTGGTTCCGCAGACAGGGTTCCCGCGGCGGTCCGCCAACCAGCCGGTAAGGATTGCTCCGCCGCGCTGCCAGGAGTGAGAGATGGCCTTCAGGACGAATTACCGCTTCGAGCGGCGGGAACGCGACCGGCTCAAGCAGCAGAAGAAGGAAGAAAAACAGCGCCGGCAACAGGAGCGCAAGGGCCAACGCGACGAGACTGCGACGCCCGAACCCGAAGCCAACCCCGATAGCGGGTCAGCCTGACCGCACGCGCCAGGCCAGAAAGAGACGACCTAATCACATCACAGCCGCAGAAGCGGCCCCGATACATCTCGTCAGCTGGCTAAGCTCGACGGGAATTCGTTTTCGGCGCCGCAGGCCGAGCACACCGCCGAACCAAACGGGACCCGCTGGGTGGGTCCCATCCCGAGGGCGATCACCGCCCCGCAATTGCCGCACACATAATCGGTGTCACCCGTACCGCGGAATAGCGGTTTGGCCGCGTCGGGGACCGGGTCAGCCGCATCGCTGGCCGGCGGGCGAGTGACCTTGAGCGGAATGGCCGGCATCGAGCGTTGCTCCCTTCAGCGATCGTGCTTTCCGGCGTGGGTTAGGATCGGGTCAGCTGGTCTTCCCGCACAATGCGCTCATGGCCGTCGACCTTGCTCTTGACCCGATATTGAAAAACGCTGGCTTCTTCGGGCAGCAAGCGCACGATCTTGAACTCGCCTCGAGCCGAACTGAGCTGGCGCCGGTCGGGCGCGAAGCGGACGGTTTGTCCAACGGCGAACTTGGGTGGTTGCATGGGCAGGTTCTCCTGATCACCCGCTCGGCGGCGTGCTGCTGTCGACCCGATCAGCCAGCCGCTCGTATTCCAGGGCGACCTCGCTCAAATGTTCCTTGATCGCGACCGTCGTTGCCTCGCTCGCCAACTTCCGAACCCGGGCGGCATGCCGCCGGTAGTAGTCGGCGGGCAGCGGCGGTGTGGTCGGCGGGTGTTCCATGAAGTTCGCTGATTAGTAGCCTTCGCGCTCGAGGCGCTTGCGCAGCATCTTGCGGTGGCGGCGGATCGCATCCGCCTTTTCCCGAACACGGCGTTCCGACGGCTTCTCATAGGCGCGCCGCCGCTTCATGTCGCGAAAGGTGCCCTCACGCTGCATCTTCTTCTTGAGCACCCGCAGCGCCGAATTGATGTCGTTGTCGCGCACGAAGACCTGCATCTAGGGGACGCCTCTCTCTTGTTGCCGTGCTTGTTGCTCGTGGAAACAAAAAGGGGAGCCGCAGAGCGAGCTCCCCTCCCTGTATTTGGGCTGACCCAGTTAGGCCTTTTGCAGATTTACGGCCGAGGTCTTGCCCTGTTGGCCGCGTTCCAGCTCGTAGCTCACCTTCTGCCCTTCGTGCAGATTGCCCAGCCCGGAGCGCTCGACGGCCGAGATGTGTACGAACACATCCTTCGACCCGTCTTCCGGCTGAATGAAGCCGTAGCCTTTCTGGCTGTTGAACCACTTTACGGTTCCGATCGTCATCGTCGTCCTTCTCAAAAAGAAAATGGGCCGCCGCCAAATCGTTTGGCGGCGCGTCGAATTACCATTGGGCGGAGTGCTGGTCCGGCGCTCGCGGACGAGCCGAAGGAGGAGCAAGCCGAACCAGGCGTAGGTCGACCCCACTGATGTGGGCCTGGGGCCGCTCCCCTACAAGGGCGGAAGGCCGGGGGTCAACTGGCGGGCTACGGCCCCGCGGCGGGAGATTCGCATGCCGGCAGTGGGGGGTGGTCGGCAGCATTCCGATCGAACCGGATCTGATCGGGTCAACCCTTGTGACAATTTTGGTCAGCGGCACCGGGCTTAACCGGCCATTAACCCTACCGGCAGTGAATGCACGCTTCTGTATCGTGCATACAACAGGGGTGTGTCATGGCGGGGGGTAGCGACAAGCGCGAGTTGAAACCGACCGAGCCTTTCTGGAAATCAACCGAGCCGGCGCGTCCGGCGGATGCGGCGCCGGCGCCGCCTCGGGCGGAGCCGGATCCGCAGTCTCGGAATAACCAGATCGAGGCGCGGACGCTGATCGTCGGAGCGGGAATGTCGGTGTCGGGCACGATCACCGCATGCGATCGGCTGGTTGCGGAAGGGACGGTCGACGCAAAACTGGACGGCTGCCAGCAGGTCATCGTCACCGAGACCGGCGTCTTCAGGGGCACCGTCGCGACCGACAATGCCGATGTACATGGCCGCTTCGAAGGCGAACTCGTCGTCCAAAAGCGGTTGCTGGTGCGCGCCGGTGGCCAAGTCGCGGGCACGGTCAGCTATGGCGAGATCGAGATCGAATGCGGCGGCAAGATCTCGGGGCAGATCAAGCCGCATGATCGCGCGGCATCGTCTTCGAAGCCGGCGCAAACTGGCTACGTTCCGCTGACCGGCAAGCCGCATGAGAGCGGATCGGTCGGGAGCAACGGTTCCGCACCCCATCTCGTTTCCGCTGGCACTGCGGTGCTTGCCGCCAAGTGAACCGGGATTGTCTAGGCTTAGGGATCGTCACACCGGGGAACGGCCGAGGCGGAGCCAAGTCCAGCTGAGGCCAGCGATGCCGATGCCGGCCATGACGAGGATCGCCGGCGCCGGCCCGATCTGATCGGCGAGGAGGCCGATCGCCAAGACGCCAAGTGGGCCGGTGCCGATGCACATCGTCACGATGCCCATGACGCGCGAGGTCGCGGCCGGCGGCGCCTCGGTCAGGACGAGGCTCGTCTGCATTGTCGCGAACGCCGCGGTGCCTAGGCCGCCGATCACCAGCAGCATGAAGGCGAGGCCGTACCAGGGCGACAAGGCCATCGCGACGAGTCCGGCGAGAAACAGGAACGAGCCACGCAACAGAGCGCGCCTTC
>VAZF01000509.1 GCA_005888425.1 Alphaproteobacteria bacterium | reverse complement strand
GCGGACGGGACGATTCGCTATTCCGGCGAGCCGGTCGGTTCGCTCCTTTGATCCGCGGCGCACGGCCGCTTTAAAGACACGCCCTCATCCCAGGTTGTCGCTGGACAGCTTCTCAACCCTGACGTAATCAGTCCGGGTTCAAACTCGCGTGTTACTCACCTTTTCCGACGATGAAAGGATTTAAACCCGTGACCTCGCTCCTTCGGCCCCTTGCCCTCGCGGCGGCGGTGATCGCCCTGGCGTCCTGCGCCCCGCCGCCACCACCTCCGCCGCCGCCCGGCCCACCGCCGGCGCCTTATGCCGCGCCGCCGCCTCCCTATATGCCGGCGCCGGTCATGCGCCGCTGTGCACCCGGCAAGCATTATATCGGCGGTCACCGGAATCGCGCCGGTCACTGGGTGCGCGGCCACTGCGTCTGGCACCACCACTAGAGCGCAGCAAGCCCGTTACGATGCAGGCGGCTTTATCGCCTGCATCGATCGGCCCTCATCCCAAACCCTCCCCCGCAAGCGGGGGAGGGAGCCCGGGGCGGAGCCGAGGACGGGTGGGGGCTAAGGGCCGTTCAGCCCTTCAGCGTGCGCTCCCACAGCGCGAACATCTTGTCCCAGGTCTCTTCGGACGCCAGCGTGTTGTAGACGGCGCGCTCGTTGAAGGCGAAGCCGTGCTCAGTGCCGGGGAACACCTTGAGCTCGTGCTTGATGCCATGCTTTTCGAGGAGCCCTTTGAGTTCGCCCGGGATGTGCTCCGGCACGCTGCGATCGGTCTCGGCGAAGGCATAATAGAGCTCGCCCTGCACCTTCCCGAGCTGCAGATGTGGCGAGTCTTCCTTGTCGGTAATGATGCCGACCCCGTAGAGCGAGGCGGCCGATTTGATCCGATGCGGGAAGCTTGCCGCGGCGGCGGTGATGTACTGGCCGCTCATGCAATAGCCGACACAACCCACCGGCCCCGCTTTTGCCTTGTCCTGCGAGTCGATAAAGCCGAGCAGGCCCGCGGTGTCGTCCATGACCTTGGCGTTTGTCAGGCTGTTCATCGCCGCGCGCATGCACTGGAACATCTCGTCGTCGCGCCGGTTGACGTCGAAGCGGAGCGTGCCGAGCCGGTAGTACATGTCCGGCAACACCGCGAAATAGCCCTGCTTGGCGATGCGCCGCGTCATGTTGCGCAATTCTTCGCGGATGCCGGGCGCATCCATGTAGAAGATGATCCCGGGGTACTGGCCCGGCGCATCCGGGCAAGCCACAAAGCTCGGCATCTGGCCGTATTTGGTCGTGACGATGACGTCCTTTTCGTACATGGGGGCTGTTTCCTCGGTTCGGCGAATTGGGGCCGAGAGCCTCGCGCGATTGTGCCGTCCTGTCACGCGGTTTGATCCCCCCGTCGCGCCGGAGCAGGAGATGCCCATATCTGTCGGGTCATGATCCGTTTTGCCGGGCTCGCTTTGCTGTTTTCGACCGCGCTGACCGCGGCGGGTGCCGCCCAGACCGTCGCGCCCTCCGCGACGCCGACCAACGGCGCTGTCGGCAGCGCCGCGCAAAGCAACGGATTTCCCGCGTCCGGCGGAGCCGTCTCGCTGCCGGGTATCCAAAACGCGCCGACAACGGCTTCGACGCCCACCGCCGGTACGACGGCGACATCCTCTCCGACTGGCTCAATAAACTCGCCGGCTTCCCCCACCTCGACAACGACTGGCGGCGCCGGCCCCGCTTCGGCGGCATCGGGTGCTAATGGGGGTGGCGGGAGCGGAGGTAGGGGCGGGAGCCGAGGCGGTGGTGGCGCTGCGGCGTCGACAGCCGGCGCGGCGACCGCAACCGGCTCGTCCGGCACTGGCGGGAATTTCGTGCTGTGCCCGCCGAGCGGCGCACCCGGTCTCGAGCCGCTGTTCACCGGCACCGACCTGTCCTGCGCCCCGCAATGATCGGGGGCTGTGCCGCGCTAATCCACGAACTCGGCGCATTCCTTGGCGGCGGCGACAAAGGCCTCGGCGTCGGCAGCCAATAACAGCCGTTCGGCGACGAGCGCGGCGGCGGCCTCTCTGACCCGCGCGACATACGCCTCGCGGCTGCCGTATCGCTCTTCGAGGGAGGGGCGCGGGTCGTCATCGGCGTCGCGCTCGGCCCGGCTGCGCGCAAACGGGATCCGCGAGCCGTCGCGATCGCACAATTCTCCGGGCACCGCCCGATAGACATTCCAGCCGGTATAGGTCGCGAGCGGCGCCGCGATCGGCGGCAGGCGGATGCCGGCGATCTCGTTGCCGTCCGCATCCACGGCCGAGACGAAACTTTCGTAGAACCGCGCCGGCCCATCCTCGGGTGGCTTCACCCAGTCAACCGGCGGCCTCGAGCGCGTGAAACAATGCCCGCAAAGCCGGCGTCGCGCTGTGCGGGTTGCGCGGGTTGACGCACGGCCCGGGCCGCGGGTCGGCGCCCGGACGCGCGGCATGCTGCGTGCCGGCGATCAGGTAGACCCGCGCATTCGCCGGCAATTCGGCGTCCTTCGCGCCGCTCGTATCGCCGCTCGTATCGGTGTGCACGAGCGAGGCGCCCTTCTGCCAGTATTCGGTCGCGGTGTTGGTCTCGATAACCAGCGGGTCGCTCGGTTCGCCGTTGAGGATCGCGCCGGTCTTGCTGGAAAACGGATCGGTCGCGGCGGCATTGCCGAACGGAAACCAGTTCTCGGGGTAGAGCCGGTCCTCGTGCTGCGTTGCGGTGCGGCCCGGCATGCCGAAGCGATGGTTGGCGAACACCTTGCCGGCGCCGGCGACATGGCTGAACACACCGTCGAACACGCGCCGGCCCGCGCTGTCGCGGTTCATCCCGAGTTCGAGGAAATGGCGCAGGAAGCGGCCGCTTTGCGATACGCCGAAGCCGATCGCATGCCGGATCTTGGCATCGCCGGACAGCAGCGGATTGCCGTTCCGCTCGTAACGCAGAAACGATACGAGGTCGCGCACCGAGGCGAAGCCGATACCGAGCACCTTCGGCTCGGTCGCCCCGTACCACAATTCGTAAATCTTGAATGGCTCGAACGCGCGCCCCTCCGGCAACAACCGGATCGAGCGGTTGTCGATGAATTCCCACTCGCCTCGCGGGATGTCGCGCCGCCGGTCGCTCTCCCGGTCGCGCACCGCGAGCCGCGCCGCGGGCTGGTCGAGCGAGGCCGCGGGATAGCTCAGCCGCCGGACAACCAATT
>VAZF01000500.1 GCA_005888425.1 Alphaproteobacteria bacterium | reverse complement strand
CACAAAACCGTCTTCGAAATACGCCGCATTCAGCGCCTCGAACGGGTGCTCGGCCCCAGCTTCGCCGAGCGATGCTGCGCGGACCAGATCCGTCCGCTCGTCAATCGCCTGCCGCATCGAGCCGAGCCACACGCCGTCGGGCAGATCGCGCACGGCCGCGCCGCGGCAATGTCCATCCACGAGCATCAGCCGAGCACCGGCGCCGTCCAACTGCAATTCCGCCGGCGCCTGCACATCGCGGCGAGGCTCGCCGGCGAGCAGCGGCTCACGCTGCAGCGGCTGCAGATCGAGATAGCGCCAATTTTCGCTTCTGCGGCTCGGGAAGCCCAATTCTGCGAACCGGCTCAGCGCGCGCTGCCGTTCGCGGCTGAGCCATTCGGGCTCGCCGCTATTCGCGCCCTCGAAAGCGTCGAGATAGGGGCGCGCCTCGGGCTTGACTGGAAAATCGAGAACCGCGCTCATGCCGACGCCGCCACCTCCGGCTGCTCGCCGAAGGTCCCGTAACCGCGCCGCTCCAGTTCGGCAGCCAATTCCTTGCCGCCCGATTGCACGATGCGGCCGTCCTGCAGCACATGCACATGGTCGGGCTCGATGTAGTCGAGGAGCCGCTTGTAATGTGTGATCAGGACAATCGAACGATCCGGCGTGCGCAGGCCGTTGACGCCGCGCGCGACGACCCTGAGCGCATCGATATCGAGCCCGCTATCGGTCTCGTCGAGGATCGCGAGGCGCGGTTCCAACACCGCCATCTGAAAGACTTCGTTGCGCTTTTTCTCGCCGCCCGAGAAGCCGACATTGACGGCGCGCTGCAATAGATCGTCGGCGATATCGAGCAATTTCAGCTTCTGGCGCACGACACGCAGGAATTGTCCGGCATCGAGCTCGGGCTCACCGCGATGGCGGCGCTGCGCGTTCAACGCCGCGCGCAGGAAATACATGTTGTTTACACCCGGGATTTCGACCGGGTACTGGAACGCGAGAAACACGCCTTCGCGCGCCCGCTCGTCGGCCGGCATCGCGAAGAGATCGCGGCCGCGATAGGTGACACTGCCCTCGGTCACTTCGTAGCCGTCGCGGCCCGCGAGCACCGCGGCAAGCGTCGACTTCCCGGAGCCGTTCGGCCCCATGATCGCGTGCACCTCGCCGTCGTCGACCGACAGATCGACCCCCTTCAGGATCTCGCGGCCATCCGCGAGCCGCGCATGCAGGTTTTTGATTTCGAGCATCATCAGCCGACACTGCCCTCGAGACTCACCGCGAGGAGTTTCTGCGCCTCGACGGCGAACTCCATCGGCAGCTCCTTCAGCACTTCCTTGCAGAACCCGTTGACGATCAATGACAGCGCATCCTCGTCCTTGATGCCGCGCTGGCGGCAATAAAACAGCTGGTCCTCGCTGATCTTCGAGGTCGTCGCCTCATGCTCGACCTTGGCCGAGGGATTGCGTATCTCGATGTAGGGTACGGTGTGCGCGCCGCAGCGGTCGCCGATCAGCAGCGAGTCGCATTGCGTGTAGTTGCGTGCGCCCTGCGCCCGCGGTTGCACCCGAACGAGCCCACGATAGGTGTTCTGGCCGCGCCCGGCCGAAATGCCCTTCGAGATGATCGTCGAACTCGTGTTGCGCCCGATATGGATCATCTTCGTGCCGGTGTCGGCCTGCTGGCGGTTGTTGGTGATCGCGACCGAATAGAATTCGCCAACCGAGTCGTCGCCTTCAAGAAGGCAGCTCGGATATTTCCAGGTGATCGCCGAGCCGGTCTCGACCTGGGTCCACGAGATCTTCGCGCGCGCGCCGCGGCAAGCGCCGCGCTTTGTCACGAAATTGTAGATGCCGCCCTTGCCCTCGGCGTCGCCGGGATACCAGTTTTGCACGGTCGAGTACTTGATCTGCGCATCCTCATGCGCGATCAGCTCGACAACCGCAGCGTGCAACTGGTTCTCGTCGCGCTGGGGCGCGGTGCAGCCTTCGAGATAGCTGACATACGCGCCCTTGTCGGCGATCAGCAAGGTGCGCTCGAACTGGCCGCTATTGCGGGCATTGATGCGGAAGTACGTCGACAGCTCCATCGGGCACCGCACGCCCGGCGGGATGTAAGCAAAGGAGCCGTCGCTGAACACGGCGGAATTGAGCGCTGCGTAGAAATTGTCGTTCTGCGGCACGACCGTGCCGAGATATTTCTTCACCAGTTCGGGGTGTTCCTTCACCGCCTCGCCGAACGAGCAGAAGATGATCCCGAGTTCGGCGAGCTGCCCTTTGAAGGTCGTCGCGACCGAGACGCTGTCGAACACGGCATCGACCGCCACGCCGGCCAGGATCTCACGCTCGCGCAACGGGATGCCGAGCTTTTCATAGGTGCGCAGAAGCTCCGGATCGACCTCGTCGAGGGATTTCGGCGTCGCCTGCTGCCTCGGCGCGGAATAGTAGCTGGCCGCCTGATAATCAATCGGCGGGAACTCGACCTTGGCCCATTCCGGCTCCGGCATCTCGCGCCAGGCGCGGAACGCGGCGAGACGCCATTCGAGCAGCCACTCGGGCTCGTCCTTCTTGGCCGAGATAAAGCGAACCGTGTCCTCGTCCAGGCCCGGCGGCGCGCTGTCGGATTCGATGTCGGTGACGAAACCGTATTTGTAGCCCTCGTCGGAGAGGGAGCGGATCGTCTGTTGGGTTTCGAGAGAGGCGCTCATCTGCGATCAGCTCTCAGATCGCGGCCCAGTGCGGCCGGGTCGGGCAATAGGTCGTGCGCTCGCAATCCTCGACATGCACCGAGCACTGCGTCATGCCGATATCGCCATCGATCGCCGCGACAACCTCGGCGACCGAGATCGCGCCGGCGGACCGCGCCAGACGATATCCGCCGGCGGAGCCGCGGGTCGCGGTGACCAGCCCGGCATGGGCCAGCGCCTTCAGCAGTTTGGCGACAGTCGCTTGCGGCAACCGGGTCGCCATCGCAACAGCGGCGGCATTCTCCCGACGCTCCGGGTGCGTCGCCAGATGGGTTGCGACAATGACGCCGTAATCGGCCAGCTTGCTCAGAATGATCATCGGTCGGTCTTGGCTCGCTCCTCCGGTCCGGTTTAGCCAAATGGGGCTGGGCCAAATGGGACTGGATTGGTACTCAATAGATCGTCGCTGGGGCGAGCCGGGTCAAGCCGAAATCGTTTGTGGTCGGGGAGAGCAGAACCCCTGTGGCATTCCGCCGCGCGGCGGCGGGGCAAGCGCGGGAAGGAAATTCGGCTTTACGAGCCTGCCTGGCTCAGCGCGCGCTCGATCGCGTTGAACACCTGGCTCGGGCGGAACGGCTTCGGCAAAAAGCCGAGCGGCTCGGCGATTGCGGCGCGGCGGGTCGTCTCGTCGTCGGCGAGGCCGGATAGGAAGATCGCCGGGATCCCGAATTTCTGGCGCAGCACGCAGGCCAGTTCGATGCCGTCGATCGGGCCGGTCAGGCGAATGTCGACCAGCGCGAGCCGCGGCTGGGTCTCCTCGGCGAGCGACAGGGCCTCGGGCCCCGAGGCCGCGACGCCCGCGACGCGGAACCCGGATTCCGCCAGCACCTCTTCGATGTAGCTCGCGACCAGCGCTTCATCCTCGACGATCAGGATGCTCGTCGGCTTGCTTGCGCTCGTTCCGGCCACCACTTCAAATCCGCTGCTTGGCACCGGCCGCTCCCAGCTGCCGTTGGGGGAACCCATCGAATGTGCTGCCGGCGAACGCGAGACGCGATGAGGGGTTCCAAACGGAACGCGCGCCTTCTATGAGATTCGTTGGCCGGCTGTTAGGAAAGCGTTAACGATCTGGTCCAATTGCCCCGTATTGAAACCGGTTTGGCGCCGGTCAGCAACACCCAATGAAGCTCCTCGTCATCGAAGACGATCGCGAAACCGCGGCCTATTTGGTGAAGGGCCTCAGCGAAAGCGGCTACACCGTCGATCATTCGGGTGATGGCCGTGAAGGGCTGTTTTTGGCGACTTCGGGCAGCTATGACGCGATCGTGCTCGACCGCATGCTCCCCGGCATGGACGGGTTGGCGATCCTAGGCGCACTGCGGGCGGCGCAGATCCGCACCCCCGCACTGATCCTCTCCGCGCTCGGCAGTGTCGATGACCGCGTCAAGGGGCTGCGCTCCGGCGGCGACGATTATCTCGTCAAGCCCTTTGCGTTCAGCGAATTGCTGGCGCGCATCGAGGCACTGCTCCGCCGTGGCACCCAAGCTCCGGCCGAGACCCGGCTTCGCGTCGCCGATCTGGAGCTCGATCTGCTGACCCGCACGGTGAAGCGCGGCGACAAGATCATCGAACTCCTGCCGCGAGAGTTTCAACTCTTGGAATACCTGATGCGCAACGCCGGTCATGTCGTAACCCGGACGATGCTGTTGGAAAATGTGTGGGACTACCATTTCGACCCGCAGACCAACGTCATCGACGTACATGTCAGCCGCCTGCGGCAAAAGATCGACAAGCAGTTCGAGCACCCGCTGCTGCACACTGTGCGCGGCGCCGGCTATTGCCTGCGCGCCGGCGCTTGACGACTAACACCAGGGACATGCTTTGCAACGAGCCGGCATTCGGGCCATATCAGTGACGCCGAGCCGTCTTTCGTGCCGCATGCCACAGCCGTGACAATCGCCGAAAAGCTACGCCTCCCGGCGGCGCGTCCTCTCCCGTCCGCCGCCGCCCTGTTGCGCCGCGCCCAGCGGCTCGTGCGCACGCATGCCTTTCGCCTGGCCGGCCTCTATTTCGCGGTCTTCGTGCTGTCGGTTTTGGGCGTCCTGTTCTTTGTCTACTGGACGAGCGCCGATTTCGTCGAGCGGCAGACCGAGACGACGCTCGACGCCGAGATCAGCGGCCTCGCCGAGCAATACGCGCAACGTGGCCTGAGCGGCCTCGTCCAGATCGTGGCAGCCCGAAGCGCCGGCGACCGCGGCGACGGCATGCTCTATCTCGTCGCCACCGCCGAGGGCCGGCCGCTTGCCGGGAACATCACCGGCTGGCCGGTCGGTGCCTCGGCCAGCGCCGGATCGCTGTCTTTCCAAATCGAGGTGCCGGGAAAACGCGGCGAGGAATCGCACCCGGCGCGGGCCAAGCTGTTCGTCATCCCGGACGGCTATCGCCTGCTTGTGGGCCGCGATATCGTCGAGGAGGTGAACCGCACGGCCGAGCGGGTCATCGCCGGCAATCTGTCGGACCGGGTGCCGCGTCTCGGCACCGCCGACGAATTCGACCAGCTCGCCGCCAACCTCAACAGCATGCTCGACCAGATCGAGCGGCTGATGGCCGGCATGCGCGAGGTCACCGACAATGTCGCGCATGATTTGAAGACGCCGCTCGCCCGGCTGCGCGCCCGGCTCGAACTGGCGCTCCTCGCGCCGGGAAATACAGCAGCCCAGATCGAGGCGATTCGAGCCGCGATCGGCGAGGCCGACCGGATGCTCGCGACTTTCAACGCGCTGCTCTCGATCGCGGAGGCGGAAGCCGGCGCCGGGTCCGAGGCCGCCGAACGGCTCGATCTCGGCGAGCTTGCCGCCGCGGTCGCCGAGCTCTACGAGCCGGTTGCCGAAGAGAAGGGCTTTGCGATGCGGCTCAACTGTGCGCCGGGCGTCCTTATCCGGGGCGACCGGCATCTCTTGCCGCAGGCCTTGGCCAATCTGCTCGATAACGCGCTCAAATATGGCGCCAGCCCGGCTGGGGGGAGCGAGATCACGGTCGCCGTGTTGCGCGAGGGCGGCCGCGCCGTCCTCGAGGTCGGCGACCGCGGCCCGGGAATCCCGGAGCGCGACCGCGAGGCGGTGTTCGATCGCTTTGTTCGGTTGGAGCCGAGCCGCAGCACGCCCGGCAATGGGCTGGGCCTGAGCCTGGTGCGCGCGGTTGCACACCGGCACCATGCTACGGTGGCCTTGGCCGATAATCGGCCGGGTCTCAGGGTGCGGCTCGAATTCCCGGAATGGACGGCGGCGGCCGAATGAATCAGCCTCCGCGGTTCTCGGGGTCGCGAGCGGCGCGGCGATCAAGGCGCCGTGCGGTCTCCGCCATCATGTCGCGAAAGGCTTGCGTATCGAACCCGGCGCTGCGCAATACCGGGGCCATGACGTCGTCGGCCAGCAGTTCTTCGAGGCTCGGCTCATAACGGCAGCAGTCGAAGCGCCCGTCCATGATCCCCTCCTTACCTGCACGATTGTACGCAGCCTCGCCCTCAACCGTGTCCACTTTGTGACTGCACGCCGGATTTTTCGCGGCAATTTGTATATGAGCCCGACTGTATTTTCGTAAAAGTGGAGCATTGGGGAACCGTGTGATCGCCGCCATCGTCGCCCGCATCGTCGAATTCGCCCGCCGCAACGCGGTGCTGGTCATGGTCGCGTGCCTGGTGCTGGCCGCGGCGGCGGCGGTCTATGCGGCCGGCCATCTGGCCGTCGATACCGACATCGAGCGCATGCTGCCGAGCAATGTCGCCTGGCGGCAAAACGAACGGGCCCTCGACGAGGCGTTTCCGCAGAACAACAACCTGCTTGTCGCCGTCATTGATGCTCGTACCCCCGATCTCGCCGAGCAGGCCGCCGCGGAGCTCGCTGATAAGATGCGAGCCGAGCCGCAGCTGTTCACGCATGTCCGCCAGCCGGATGGCGGCCCGTTCTTCGATCGCAATGGGCTTCTGTACCTGTCGCCCGAGGAGCTGGATAAGGTCGCGCAGCAGCTGATCGCGGCGCAGCCCTTGATCGGCAGCCTGGCGCATGATCCGAGTCTCCGTGGGCTATTCGACGCGCTCGCGACCTTTGTATCGGGCGCCGGCACGGATACCGAGAAGGTGGCGCAGCTCGACCCGACCCTGACGATGATCGGTAATGTCGTGCAGCGCATCATCGACGGCAAACGTGCGAGCCTGTCCTGGACGGAGATGATGACCGGGCGCAAGCCCAATGCGCGCGATCTGCGCCGTTTTGTGATGACGCGGCCGGTGCTCGACTTTTCCGGCCTGGAATCCGGCGCAACGGCGCGCACCGGAATCCGCCGCCTCGCGTCCGAGCTCGGCTTCAGCTCAGAGAGCGGGGTGCGCCTGCGCCTGACCGGCTCGGTCGCGCTCGACGATGAGCAGTTCGCGACATTGCGCGAGGGGGCGCTCCGCTCGACCGTGCTGTCGGTCGTGATGGTCTGCGCGATCCTGTTTATTGCGCTTCGCTCGGTGAAGCTTGTTGGCGCGATCATCGTGACGCTCGCCGCTGGCTTTATGCTGACCGCCGGCTTTGCCGCCCTGGCAATCGGCTCGCTCAACCTGATCTCGATCGCGTTCGGAGTATTGTTCATCGGTCTCGCGGTCGATTTCTCGATCCAGTTCAGCGTCCGCTATCGGGACCAGCGGCATCGCCTCGGCACATTTCCGGCGGCATTACGGGGCACCGCGCTGACGATAGGGCCGTCGCTCGTTCTCGCAGCCGGTGCGACGGCGATCGGCTTTCTGTCCTTTGTCCCGACCCGCTACACCGGGATCCAGGCACTGGGCTGGATCGCTGGCGGCGGCATGCTGATCGCGATTGCGTTGAATTTCCTGCTGTTGCCGGCCCTGCTGGCGATTGTGCGGCCGCGCGGCGAGCCCGAGGCGATCGGTTTTCGCCGCGCCGCACCGCTCGACCGCTGGCTGATCGAGCGGCGGCAATGGGTTATCGGCGGCGCGGCGCTGCTCGCGGCCGTCAGTATCGCCTTGTTGCCGCAGATCGCGTTCGATTTCGACCCGCTGAATCTGAAGAACCCAAATAGCGAATCGGTTTCGACCGCGCGCGATCTGATGAAAGATCCGATGACCACGCCCTACACGGCTGAGATCCTCGCGCCGTCCTTGGATGACGCGAAGGCCCTTGCCGAACGGGTCGGCGAATTGCCGGAGGTCGCGCAGGTCGTCACCGCCGCGAGCTTCATCCCCGAGGAGCAGGACAAGAAATTGCCGATTATCGAGGATCTGGCGCTCTTGCTCGGCCCCAGCTTGAACGATCCGCAACCGCTGCCGCCGCCGAGCGACGAGGCGGTGCTGAAGGCGATGAGGGCCTGCGGCAATGCGATGGAAAAGATCGGCAAACCCGGGAGCCCGGCGGCGCGG
>VAZF01000105.1 GCA_005888425.1 Alphaproteobacteria bacterium | reverse complement strand
CGACCCAGGACATATTGCGGCACGAGCCCGACGGCATCTTTCTGTCGAACGGGCCGGGCGATCCGGCGGCGACCGGCGAATATGCCGTGCCGGTGTTGCGCGACCTGATCGAGACCAAGAAGCCGATCTTCGGAATCTGCCTCGGCCATCAGATGCTGGCATTGGCCTTGGGCGGCCGCACCTTCAAGACGGAACGCGGCCATCGCGGCGCCAACCATCCGGTCAAGGAGCACGCCACCGGGAAAGTCCAGATCACCAGTCAAAACCACGGCTTTGTCGTCGATCCTGACAGCCTCCCGGCGGGGGTCGAAGCGACCCATATCTCGCTGTTCGACCGCACCAATGAGGGGCTGCACGTGCGGGGCCTGCCGATATTTTCGGTGCAGCACCACCCGGAGGCGAGCCCCGGCCCGCAGGACAGCCATTATTTGTTCCAGCGCTTTATCGACGCGATGGCGACCGAGAAACGCTGATGCCAAAGCGGACCGACATCAAAAGCATCCTGATCATCGGCGCCGGGCCGATCGTCATCGGTCAGGCGTGCGAGTTCGATTATTCCGGCGCGCAGGCCTGCAAGGTGTTGAAGGCCGAGGGTTACCGGATCGTGCTGGTCAATTCAAACCCGGCGACGATCATGACCGACCCGGAATTGGCCGATGCCACCTATATCGAGCCGATCACGCCCGGGGTCGTCGAGCAGATCATCGCGCGCGAAAAACCCGATGCGCTATTGCCGACAATGGGCGGCCAAACCGCCCTCAACACGGCGATGGCTTTGGCGAGCTCGGGCGCGCTGCAGCGGCACGGGGTCGAACTGATCGGTGCCACGGAAGAAGCGATCGCCAAGGCCGAGGACCGCCAGCTGTTCCGAATGGCGATGGACAAGATCGGTCTCGCCTCGCCGAAGAGCCGGCTCGCGAAATCGCTGGAAGAGGCGCGGGAAGCGCTGTCACTGACCAGCTTGCCGGCGATTATTCGCCCATCCTTCACCTTGGGCGGCACCGGCGGCGGGATCGCCTACAACACCGAGGAGTTCGACGACATCGTGCGCGGCGGGCTGCGGGCGTCGCCGGCGCATGAAGTGCTGATTGAAGAATCAGTGCTCGGCTGGAAGGAGTACGAGCTCGAAGTCGTCCGCGACAGGAACGACAACTGCATCGTCATCTGCTCGATCGAAAATATCGATCCCATGGGGGTGCATACCGGGGATTCGGTGACGGTCGCGCCGGCCCTCACCCTGACCGACAAGGAATATCAGCTGATGCGCAACGCCGCGATCGCGGTATTGCGCGAGATCGGCGTCGATACCGGCGGGTCGAATGTCCAGTTCGCGGTCAACCCCGTGGACGGGCGGCTCGTCATCATCGAGATGAACCCGCGCGTATCGCGCTCCTCGGCATTGGCGTCAAAGGCGACCGGCTTCCCGATCGCCAAGGTCGCGGCGAAGCTCGCGGTCGGCTACACGCTCGACGAGCTCGACAACGAGATCACCGGCTTCACGCCCGCCTCGTTTGAGCCGACGATCGATTACGTCGTCACAAAGATGCCGCGCTTTACCTTCGAGAAATTTCCGGGCGCGGAGCCGCTGTTGTCGACGTCGATGAAATCGGTCGGCGAGGCGATGGCGATCGGGCGCAGCTTTGCCGAATCGGTGCAGAAGGCGCTGCGCTCGATGGAAACGGGGCTCGACGGTTTCGATGAAATTGCGGTGCCTGGTTTCGAAAGCGCGGGTAAGGAGGCGGTAAAGGCGGCGCTGGCGAAGCCCTCACCTGATCGGCTGCTGCTGATCGCGCAAGCCTACCGTCATGGGCTGACAACCGGCGAAATCCACGCCGCCTGTCATTACGAAAGCTGGTTCCTCGAACGCATCCGCGAGATCGTCGAGGCCGAGGAACGCGTCCGGCGACATGGACTCCCGAACGACCCGACCGCGTTTCTGCGCTTGAAGCAGATGGGCTTTTCGGACGCACGCCTCGCCAAATTAAGCGGTATCGAGACCGAACAGGCGTCAGCGCTGCGGCATCGGCTCGGTCTTCATCCCGTCTACAAGCGCATCGATACCTGTGCCGCCGAGTTCGCCTCGCTGACGCCGTATATGTATTCCTGCTACGAGGGCGACGGCATCGAGCCGCCGGAATGCGAGGCCGATCCGAGCAACCGCGAGAAGGTCATCATTCTGGGCGGCGGGCCCAACCGGATCGGCCAAGGCATCGAGTTCGACTATTGCTGCGTCCATGCCGCCTACAGCCTGCGCGAGGCCGGCATCGAGACGATCATGGTCAATTGCAACCCCGAAACCGTCTCGACCGATTACGACACCTCCGACCGGCTCTATTTCGAGCCGTTGACCGCCGAGGATGTCATCGAAATCGTGCGCGTCGAACAGCAGCGCGGGAATCTCCTCGGCGTCATCGTGCAATTCGGTGGGCAGACGCCTCTCAACCTGGCGAGAGCCTTGGAACGGGCCGAGGTGCCGATCCTCGGCACGTCGCCCGACGCGATCGACCTCGCCGAGGACCGCGAGCGCTTCCAAAAATTGCTGCGCAGCGTCGCATTGCGCCAGCCGGAAAACGGCACGGCCTATTCGGCTGAAGAGGCCGAGGCGATCGCGCGGCGGATCGGCTATCCCGTCGTGATCCGCCCTTCCTATGTGCTCGGCGGGCGGGCCATGGAGATCGTCCACGACCATGCCGGGCTCAACACTTATATCCGCCGCGCCGTTATCGTGTCGGGCACCAGCCCGGTACTGATCGACCGTTATCTGAAGAATGCGATCGAGGTCGATGTCGATGCCGTCGCCGATGGCGACGAGGTCTATGTCGCCGGCATCATGGAGCACATCGAGGAGGCCGGCATTCATTCCGGCGACAGCGCCTGTTCGCTGCCGCCCTACAGCCTCGATCAGGAGACGATCGCCGAGATCGAGCGGCAGACGATTGCGCTTGCCCGCGCCCTGAGCGTGATCGGGCTGATGAACGTGCAGTTCGCCGTGCAGAACGGCGATGTCTACGTGCTCGAAGTCAATCCGCGGGCCTCGCGCACCGTGCCGTTTGTCGCCAAGGCGACCGGCGTCCCGATCGCCAAGATTGCGGCCCGCGTGATGACCGGCGAGAAGCTGGCGCGCCTCCTGCCACGCGAGGTACGCGAGCGAGCGCGGCATCAGGCGCATGTCGCGGTGAAGGAAGCGGTGTTTCCGTTTGCCCGTTTCCCGGGGGTCGATCTGATCCTCGGGCCGGAGATGAAATCGACCGGCGAGGTCATGGGGATCGATGCGGATTTCGGCCGCGCCTTCGCCAAGTCGCAGCTCGGCAGCGGCACCGAATTGCCGCTCCAAGGCTGCGTCTTTGTGTCGGTGCGGGACCAGGACAAGGAGGCGCTCGTCGAGCCCTGCCGCCAACTCGCGGCGTGGGGCTTCGATCTGGTCGCGACGCGCGGCACCGCGAAAAAGCTCGAAGAGGAAGGCGTGCCCGTCGCCCTGATCAACAAGGTCCAGGAGGGCCGCCCGGACATCGTGGACAGGATGCGCAGCGGCGGCGTCCAGCTCGTCTTCAACACGACCGAGGGCGCGCAGGCGATCGCCGATAGCTTCAGCCTCCGCCGCACCGCGCTGACCCACAGTATTCCCTATTACACGACGGTCGCGGGGGCGCGCGCCGCGGTACAAGCGATCGGCGCGCTACGCCAGGGTTGCCTTGAAGTCGCCCCCCTGCAGACCTACCTTTCATCGCCTGTTTCGCTATCTCGCTAAGATCGGCTTTGATGAACAAGATCCCGATGACCGTCGAGGGCTTCAACCGGCTCCAAGAGGAGCTGAAGCGCCTCAAATCGACCGATCGCCCGGCGATCATCCGGGCGATCGCTGAGGCGCGCACCCATGGCGATCTGGCGGAAAACGCCGAATACCACGCCGCCCGCGAGCGGCAGAGCTTTATCGAGGGCCGGGTCGCCGAGCTCGAGGACAAGATCGCCCGAGCGGAGGTCATCGACACCTCGAAACTGTCGGGTTCGGTCATCAAATTCGGCGCCACGGTGACCCTGGCGGACGAGGAGACCGACGAGGAACAGACCTTCCGTATCGTCGGCGAGGATGAAGCCGATATTCGCAACGGCCGGCTGTCGGTAACCTCGCCTCTGGCCCGGGCGTTGATCGGCAAGGGCGAGGGCGACAACGTCGAGGTCTCGACGCCGCGCGGCAACAAATCCTACGAAATCGTCACGATGTCTTTCAGCCCAAAGCCGGCCGCGGCCGCGCGCAAGCGGGGCAAGGCTCGCGCGGCACGCTGATAAGGCGCGAGCCCGCCTCGGCCCCGACAGACCTCCCCAGCTCCGATCTGCTTGCTGTCCCGGCCCGGTTTGCCTAAACCGGGCTCATGGCCGCGCTGCGCCTCCGTGATCCGGTAACGGCTGTCCCGGGCGAGACTGCGCCGGTCGTGTGGGTCCTGCATGACGGCAAGCCCGGCATGGCAAGCCAGGCGCTCGGTCTCGCCGAGGCGACCGGTTTTCCTTTTATCGAAAGGCAGATCTCGGGTCGCGCTCCCTGGGCGTGGCTGCCGCCGCAATTTTGGCTCGCGGCGTTGCGCGCGGTCAGCACGGAGGCCGGCCCGCTGCAGCCGCCTTGGCCCGATCTCGTTATAGGCTGCGGGCGGTTGAGCGCGATGCCGGCGCTGGCGATCCGCCGCGCCAGCGCTGGCCGCACCTTTGCCGCGCAGGTCCAGGATCCGCGCGTCGGCCGCAACGAGTTCGACCTGTTGTTCGTGCCCGAGCACGACCGGCTCCGCGGACCGCGGACCGTCGTGACCCGCGGCGCGATCCACCGCGTGACCGCGGCGCGCCTCGCCGAGGCCCGCCTGCGCTTTCCCAGGTTCGCGGGATTGCCGCGGCCGATCCTCGGCGTGCTGATCGGCGGCGCGAACCGCAGTTATCGCCTGAGCCTCGATCGTCTCGCGGCGATAGCCGAGGCAATTGCCGGGGTTCTTCGCGCCGGCGGCGGCTCGGCTCTTGTGACGCCGTCGCGCCGTACCGGCGCAGCCGGAGCCGCGCTGTTGCGGGAAAGGCTGGCGGGTTTGCCAGCTGAAATCTGGGACGGCAGCGGCGACAATCCGTATTACGCCTATCTCGCGACCGCCGACGCGCTGCTCGTCACGGCGGATTCGGTCTCGATGATCAGCGAGGCGGCCGCAACGGGCAAGCCGGTGCACATCCTCGAACTCGCCAAGAATCGCTGGGGCGGCGACGGGAAATTCGCGCGGTTTCACGCGACGATGCGCGAGGCCGGCATCACGCGCCCCTTTACCGGCGAAATCGAAAGCTGGTCCTATTCGCCGCTCGACGATACCGCACGCGCCGGGAAGCTCTTGCGTGGTCAGGTACTCGCTCGCCTCGCGCAACGGCGATACGCATGAGGCCGGTCCTGCTCTACGCCGGATTGTGCGCGCCGATCGCGGCGCTATTCCTGCTCTTTCCCGGCATCGACACCGCCGCGAGCCGGGTGTTTTACGACAGCGCACAAGGCTTTTTCCTCGCCGGCTCGACGCCTGTGTGGGTGGTCGAGGCGGGGGTGCCGTGGATCGTGCGGGCGATGATCGTGCTCGCGGTGATCGCTGCCCTCTGGCTCGCGATTGCGCGACGCCCGTTGTGGCGGCTCGACGCCAAGGTGCTGGTGTTTCTAGTTGCCGCCACCGCGCTGGGGCCGGGCCTGATCGCGAATACCGTCCTGAAGGATCATTGGGGCCGAGCGCGGCCGAACCAGATCACCGAATTCGGCGGGACCCGGGAGTTCACGCCGGCGCCGTTATTGGCGGACCAATGCGCGCGCAACTGCGCCTTTGTTTCGGGTCATGCGGCGCTCGGCTTCTCGCTCGTCAGCTTCGCGCTGCTGCTGCCCTTCGGGTGGCGGCGCAGGACCGCGATTGCCGGCGCGCTGGCGTTCGGCGCGCTGGTCGGACTCGGCCGGATCGCGGGCGGCAAGCATTTTCTGTCCGATGTCGTCTTTGCCGGGCTCATCATCTTTGCGACGAGCTGGGTGCTCTATCAGGCAATCGTCGGGCGCGATCTTCTCGCGAGCCCCTTGGCGCAGCGCGCCGGTCGCGCCTTTGGCCTTCTCACGGCGGCGCCGTTCGGCGCCCGCCTCGCGCTATGGGGCGCGGCCGTCATGCTGATCGAGATCGCGGCAATCGGCTGGATCGACCGCCCGCTCGCGACCTATTTCCGGGAGCATGACGCGGCCCGTCCGTTCTTCGCATTTGTCGGGCCGTTCGGTCTCGCGCTGCCGTATCTGGTCGTGTTGGGGATCGCTTTCGCGGCGCTCCGCTGGGGCGGTGCTGTGCCGCGGTTCGAGCCGTGGGCCGCGCGGATGCGCGCGGCCGCGCGCATCCCGGCATTGTTGTTCGCCTCAATCGCGCTATCCGGCATGCTCGTCGATCTGCTCAAGGTCATCGTCGGGCGGCCTCGCCCGAAGCTGCTGTTTGCGTCCGGCGCTTACGAATTCAGCTGGATCGGGCTCGGCGCCGACCACTGGTCCTTCCCCTCGGGGCACGCCGCGACCGCCGCCGCGCTGGCAGCCGCGCTGTGGTGCCTGTGGCCGCAACCGCTGCTGCTTTATGCGATCCTGGCCGCGCTCGTCGCGGCGAGCCGGGTCGTCATGGGCGCGCATTACCTCAGCGATGTCATCATGGGCGGCTTTATCGGAATCCTCGTGAGCCGAGCCTTGGCGACGGCCTATGCGCGAGGCCGCCTGCCGTTCCGGCTGGGGCCGTCCCCGGCCGCCGAACCGGTGCTGCCGCCTGGCGAATAGACGCTATCCTGCACCCCGCTTCGGGCCGGTGTAGTATCCACCCGGCATGGCTCTGCGCATTCAGACTTTCGACAACATTCGCGGCGGCAACACGCTTTATAAGGCGCTGACGCATCCGCATGCCGCTGCGCCGGGGCATGCGCTCGTCGCCGCGCTGGCCGCTCGGCCGCCGACCGTGATCGTCGATCCGCTAGGCGCCGCCGAAGGCTTCGCCGAGATCTTCGGGCTCGGCGGTGTCGAGCTCGCCGGCATCTATGTTCAGAATATCGCGCAGCTCGGAAAGGAGGTGCTCGGGTTTCGCACGCTTCCGATCGACGAGCTCGCGGACAGCGGCGCGCGCTCGGTACTGGTCGCGGCGTTCGACGCCGAGCGGCTCATCGGCCAGCTACAGAGCTATCTGCCTGCCCGGGCGGAGGTGCTGAGCCTCGATCGGATGCGGATACCCGAGGAGCGCCTGACCAACCGCCGCGCCTATCTCGACCCCCTCAATTTCGCGACCAATTTTGCGCTGTTCCGCGATACCGGGGCGCTGCATAGCCGCGTGGTCACGGTCAATTACTGGGCCGGCTACGGCGCCGCCGAGATCGCGTGCTGGCTGACGCTGTTCGACGGCAATGGCGAGATCATCGCCGAATGGTGCGAGCGCGCCGGAAACGCAATCGCTGCGCTGACGATCGATAGCCGCGAGGTGCGCGCGCGGTTCAAGCTCGGCGATTTCGCCGGGCAGCTCTTTATCCATGTCGCGGGCGCAGCCGGGCACGATGTCGTCAAATACGCCCTCGACACGTTTGGCGAGAGCGGCCTTGTCATAGACGGCGCCTTGTCCTGCACCCACGACGCCAATGCATGGCCCTCCGACCGCTACGCCGGCCTGCCGGCCCCTGCCCCAGGGGAGCGCGTCATCCTGTGGGTGCAGAACAGCCATCCGACGCCGATCCCGGCAGGCGCAATCGCGCTCAATCCGATGGGCGAGGAAAAACGCGCGGCGATTGCCGAGCCGATCGGCCCTTTTGCGAGCCGCGCGATCGATGTCGCCGAGCTGCTCCCCGGTCTTGCCTGGCCGCGCCAGATCGAAGTACGCGCCGGCAAGCACATTGTGCGGCCGCGCTACGAGGTCGTCGCGGACGGACACCGCCGGATCGCGCATGTCAATGTCGAGCGCGCCGATCTGAAGCCGAACCCCGAATTGCCCGAACTCGGCCGCTGGCTTGGCAAGGGGTATTTGCTGCCCGCGCCGATCCTGCCGCGCGGCAAATGGCAGAGCCTCGCCTTGCCGACGCCGATGGCGTTATCGCAGGCCGAACTGCCGATTGCCGCGATTATCTACGATCCCGACGGGCGCGAAGTGGCGCGCTACGCCTTTGGCCGCCTGCCCCGCAATCATGCGGCGGCGCTGTCCCTCGACGAGATCGCGGAACCGCTCGGCGATGGTTATGGGCATGTCGAGCTGGTCTATGATTTTGCCGGCGGCGGCGACGGGGACGGTTGGCTGCACGCGCTGTTCCGCTATCGCCACCGCGACAGCGGCCATGCCGCCGAGACGAGCTTTGGGGCGCATGTCTTCAACACGCTGTTCATCTATCGCGACGAGCCGCAATCCTATATCGGCCGGCCGCCGGGGCTCTCGACCCGGCTGTTCCTGCGGCTCGGCCAGGCGCCGTACGATACGCTGTGCCATCTGATTTACCCGGCATCGCGACCGTGGTCACCGGAAAGCACCACCGAGATCACCCTGTATGACGGGTCGGGCGCCGAGATTGCCCGCACCGGGTTCACGATCCCCTGCTCCGGCTCGCGGCTGTTGCGCTATCACGCGCTGTTCGACGCCCCGGACCGAGAGCGCGCCGGCGCGAGCGCTTATGCGATCATCCGCGACGCGACGTGCCGGCTGTTCGGCTATCACGGGCTGTTGAGCCGCGGCGGCGCCTTCAGCTTCGATCACATGTTCGGCTTCTGACCGGCGCCGCCGGTTACTGCTCGGGCATTCCCGCCTTGCGCAGCCCGACAAAGTAGGTGGCTTCCGCCAGAGCGCGGATCTCCGGTTTTGCGAACCAGTTCGATTTCTTGACGCTCGCCACGCTGCTGTAAGCCTCGTTGAGCTGCTGCGCCTCTGCGAGCTCGGCGTGGGCGCGGTTATCGTCGCCTTTGAGGGCGTAAGCCGCGGCAAGCCAGGCATGCACAAACGGCAGGCGCGCGTTCTCGCTGCGCGCTTTTTCCAGCGAGGCGATCGCGTCGTCGAGATGCGATTGCAGCAGGTGAACGACACCGAGCCGGCCATACCAGGGCGCGATGCCCGGCTCGTGCGGGCTGAGGCGGATCGCCTGCTCGAAATTGGGGATGACGCCGTCGACCGAGCCGGTGAGGAATTTGCACCAGCCGATATGGGCGAAGGCGGGAGCGCGGCTGCGGTCGAGCCCAATCGCCGCCTCGTATTCGGGGATTGCCTCGGCGCAGCGCGATTCGGCGCGCAACACCTGCGCCCGCGCATAATGCGACATCGCGTTGTTTGGCGCCGCGGCCAAGGCGTGCGCCGCCAACTGCCGCGCGCGATGTAAATCGTCATTGGGAAATGGCGTCAGCTCGTCCAGCGCGCGCACTGCCAGCAAATTCGCCAGCCAGGCCGCCGCCTCCGCCGATTGCGGGTCAAGCTCCAGCGCCGATTCGAAATAGCCGATCGCCTCGTTGTAATTCTCGGGCGAGATCGGCTTCGTCAGCTGCGCCCGGCCGCGCAGGATGTAGTCGAGCGCATCGGGATGCGCCACGATGCGGCGCGACTCCGCGATCGCCAGCTGCGATTGCAAGGCACGGGCAATCCGGGCGGTGATCTCGTTCTGCACGACAAAGAGGTCGCCGATGTCGCGGTCGAAGCGCTCGGCCCAGATCTGGGTGTCGGTTTCGGCATCGATCAGGACAGCGTTGATGCGGATCTGTGAGCCGGCGCGTCGCACGCTCCCCTGCAGGACATACCGCACGCCCAATTCGCGTCCGATCTTCTTCGGATCGACGCCTTGGCCCTTGTAAGCGAAGGCGCTGTTACGGGCGATGACGACGGCGCCCGCGATACGCGAAACATCGATCGTCAGATCTTCGGTAATTCCGTCGGCAAAATATTCCTGCTCGGGATCGTTGCTCAGATTGGTGAAGGGTAGGACGACGAGCGACTGACGGGGCGCCTGCACGCTCCGCGCGACCTGATCTGCCGGCGAGCCGGCCGGTATCGCAGGTGCGCCAACCTGCTGTGAGGCGATCGGGCCCATGCCCGGCGCGCCCGACCACTCCCACCAGGACGCCGCGACGACGACGGCCAGCACAAGAATCGCGGCGCCGGTCCCGAACAGCGCGCGCCGAGACAGCGACGCGCGGGCGATCATCCCGGCCAACGCCTCGCGTCCCGGCCCGACGATCTCAAACGCGCGCAACGGGCGCGCCATGTTCTTCAGCCGCTGGCCGCCGCGATCGATGAACGCAATCGGCAGCTTGGTGCCGATCTGGTCGCGCACCGCGGCCGAAACGTAGATGCCGCCCGGCTCGGCGAGCGTCTGCAGCCGGGCGGCGATATTGACGCCGTCGCCCAACAGATTGTCGCCCTCGACGATGACATCGCCGAGATGGACGCCGATGCGGAAGCGTAGCCGCTCCCCCTCGGGGCGCTGTGCGTTCTCCTCGGCGATCGCCGCCTGGACCGCGAGGGCGCATTCGACCGCATCGACGGCGCTCGCGAAATCGGCGAGGACGCTGTCCCCGGCGGTCGTGAAGATGCGGCCGCGGTATCCGGCGATCAGCCGGTCGATAATGGCGCGCGAGGCGCGCAAGGCCCGCAGCGTGCCGAGCTCGTCCAGCTGTATCAAGTGGCTGTAGCCGACGACGTCCGCCGCGAAAATCGCGGCGAGCTTCCGTTCGACGACTTGGACTTCTGGCACCCGGGGGCCTCCTCGCGGCACCGGTGTCGGCCCGTGCGCTTATTATAGCTGATAGTTAAGATTCCGCTGTGTTGCACGGCACAAGGCCGTGAACCTGCCCCGGAGCAGCAGGTGAAGGCCCAGGGTTGCAGTCCCCGGACGAGAAAAATTGGTATAGTGTGCTGTCCAAATATAATGGATTTCTTGGATGCCGGAGCGTCATCACAGCAAGGTCCTGATCATCGGCGCGGGGCCGGCGGGCTACACGGCCGCGATCTACGCCGCGCGCGCCAATCTGAAGCCGATTCTGGTGACCGGCCTGCAGCCGGGCGGGCAGCTGACGATTACGACCGATGTCGAGAACTACCCCGGCTTTGCCGAGGTCATCCAGGGCCCCTGGCTGATGGAGCAGATGCATGCCCAGGCCGAGCATGTCGGGACCCGGATGATCCTGGACATGGCCGCCTCGCTCGACCTCGGCCGCCGGCCCTTTGTCGCGACCGGCGATTCGAGGGATCTCTATGTCGGTGACACGATTATCCTGGCGACCGGGGCACAGGCGCGCTGGCTTGGCATCCCGGGCGAAGACGCTTTTCGCGGCTTTGGCGTCTCGGCCTGCGCCACCTGTGACGGGTTCTTCTTCCGCGAGAAGGAGGTTCTTGTCATCGGCGGCGGCAATACCGCGGTCGAGGAGGCCATCTATCTCACCAATCACGCTCGGCGGGTCACGCTCGTGCACCGGCGCGACGGTTTGCGGGCCGAGAAGATCCTGCAGGACCGGCTGTTCCGGAACCCGAAGATCGAGGTGGTGTGGGACACGATCGTCGAGGAGGTCCTCGGGATCCCCGAGCCGCCGCAGGTCACCGGCGCAACGCTGCGCAACCTGCGCACCGGCGCCGTCACCGAGCGTGCCTGCGACGGCGTCTTTGTTGCGATCGGCCATACGCCGGTCACCGGGCTCGTCGCCGGCCAGCTGCCGCTCGATTCCGACGGCTATGTGGTGACGACGCCCGATTCGACCACGACAGCGATACCCGGGGTTTTTGCCGCAGGCGATGTCCGCGACAAGATTTTCCGGCAAGCCGTGACCGCCGCCGGGATGGGCTGCATGGCCGCGCTCGAGGCGGAGAAGTTTCTCGCAGCACAGGAGGACGCCGCAACGGTGCGGGCGGCCGAATAGGCGCGCCGCGTCGAAGAGGCCGCGAAAGCAAGTACGATGGCAATGGATTGGGACAAGTTGCGGGTCTTTCACGCCGTCGCCGAGGCGGGGAGCTTCACCCATGCGGGCGAGGCGCTCAATCTGAGCCAATCGGCGGTCAGCCGGCAGATCAGCGCCCTCGAAGAGAGCCTCAGCGTCCCCTTATTCCACCGCCACGCCCGCGGTCTGATCCTGACGGAGCAAGGGGAACTCCTGTTTCGCACCGCCCGCGAGGTCTTCGCGAAGCTCGCGATGTCGGAGAGCCTGATCTCCGAATCGAAAGACCGGCCGAAAGGCCCCCTCAAAATCACGACGACGGTGGCGTTTGGCTCGATCTGGCTGACCCCGCGCATGCACGAATTTCTCGACCTCTACCCGGAGATCCAGGTCAGTGTGGTCGTCGACGATTCCGAGCTCGATCTGTCGATGCGGGAGGCCGATGTCGCGATCAGAATGACCCCGCCGCGCCAGCCGGACCTGATCCAGCGGCACCTCGTCAGTGTCCAGGAGCACGTCTACGCCTCGACCGAATATCTGAAGAAGCACGGGACCCCAAAGACGTCCGACGATCTCGACGAGCATCGGCTGATCGTTTACGGCGACGACTCCCGGCCGCCCGTCCCGGGGGTCAACTGGCTGCTCGACGCCGGCGCCAAGCCCGGCAAGGAGCGCCGGCCAATCCTCAGCGTCAACAACAGCTATGGCATGCTGCGCGCGGTTATGAGCGGGCTGGGACTGGCCTCCCTCCCCGATTTTGTCACGAGCGACTACAACAACCTTGTGCGGGTCCTGCCCGAGCTGACCGGGCCGCCGCAGGAGGCCTATTTCGTCTACCCCGAGGAATTGCGGTCCTCAAAGCGGATCAGCGTCTTTCGCGACTTTCTTCTGCGCAAAGTCGCCGAAAGCCGGCTCAGCTAAAAGCATCCCTGCGGCAAGTTGCCGCGGTAAATTCGCCGGCTCCGGATAGCATTGCGCTTTTTGCAGACGAGCCAGAACCAATTCCCGGTGGTGATCAGGACACTGCACCCCGATATTGGACGGGCGCGATACTACATCGCTACAGATTTCCGGGGTTGAGGGGCCCCGAAACAGTTTCCGGGACTTGCGCCCGGAAAGAGGGTCTACGGACCCTTACGTCTCCTAGACGTGAAGCCTCCCTGTTCAAACTTGGCCGAAGCCTTGTGCTTCGGCCAATTTTCTTTGTGGTCAGATTTCTTTGTGGTCAGACGCCCGACGGTGGAGCGACCGCCGCAGCCACCGCAATCCGGCGTCCATCGGCCAGCGTCAATAGCCGTAGCGGTACGGATAGCTCCCATACGGGTAATAGGCGCCATAAAACCCGCCCGAGTATGGACGGTAGGCATATCCCGGCAGGATCGTCGATGGCGGCGACGGCGCCGTTTCGGACACATAGGGCCCGCCCAAGGGTTGCGGCGCTAACGGCGTTGCCGCGAAGACCGGTGCGGCGATCGTTACGGCGGCAATCAAAGCCGCTGGGGTCAAGAGGCGGTTCATCGTGTCTTTCTCCTGTCGCGCTTCCTGTCAGCGCAACGGCTGCTTCGGTGCCGATGATCCCGACACCGCGGTATTTGCAACCGCAGGGATAAACCGCCGCCTCGGACCTTACGCGATGAGCTAGGACGGGCGGCGCAACAGGCGGGCTTCCGGCGGCACGGGGTCATCGGGCAATTGGCTCTCGCGGTGCCGGGCCCGGGCCTCGTCGATCAGCAGTGATAAGAGGGCCGTGAAGCGGACCGGCGGATCGGCCGCCTCCCAAAGGAAATAACCGAACGAGCCCGGGCACGGGTTGACCTCGTTGAGCCAGACCTCGCCGGTGGCCGCGTTGCAGTAGAAATCGATGCGCGGCGCGCCGGTGCCGTCGACTGCCTCGAATGCCGCCACGGCCCAGCGCCGCAGATTGGCTTCGAGCTCCGCCGGCAATGCCGGATTGATCTCGCGGGTCAGGGACAGCATGCCCTGGCTGTCCCCGGTCTCGCCCTTGACGCCGCCCTTGTCGCTCCCGCCCGACAGGTATTTCTGGCGGAAATCGAGAAGCTCCTCGGCGCGCTTCGGGCATTCGATCGCCGAAGTGCGCACCGCGCCGCCCACCCGTGTCACCGCGAGATTGTATTCGACAAGGTTCGCGACGAACGGTTCGAGCAGGGCTTGGTTGTCGAGGCGGAAAATCGTCGGCAACAAGGCGCGCACTTCCTCCACCGTATCGGCCTTGCCGACCCCGATGCTGCTGCCGAGATGCACGGGTTTCACGATGCAGGGGAGCCCGATCCCGTCAAGCAACCGCCGCAGCGCGTCTTCCGACGGGAGCCCGCCGGCCGTTCGCGATACGACCGCATAGGGCAACAGTGGGATGTCGAGGCCGCGCAGCAGGCGCTTTGTCGCCGCCTTGTCCATAAAGACGGCCGAGGCCAGCGTGCGCATGCCGGTGTAGGGCAGGTTCGCGGTCTCGAATAGACCCTGGAATTGTCCATCCTCGCCGCCGAGGCCGTGAAAGGCGAGCACCGCGGCATCGAACTCCAATGGCGGGCGCCGGCTGAACAACCCGCTGCGTTTCGGCACGAGGACGCCGCGGCCGGGTTCTCCCAGCGAAAGCGTGACTTCGGCGAGCTCACCGCGGGTGCGCGCGTCGGGTAGATAACTCCGCCGCTCGGACAGCGATTCGCCGACCAGCCATTCGCCACGCGGCGTCACATAGACTGGAAACGCGACAAATCGGTCTTGATCGATCGCCTTTAGCGCCTGCAGGCCGGTAATAACGCTGACATCGTGCTCGGGCGAGCGCCCGCCGAGAAACACCGCGACACGGGTTTCATTTCTGCCCGGCATCCTGTACCCCAATCTCGAAGGTTTCCCACGAGTCCGATGAAACTATCGCTCGCCCGAACGCTCCCGATCCGAAACAACCGGCAGGGGCTTGGTGTCTCCGGTTGAAAATTAAAACCGCGTCAACAGC
>VAZF01000499.1 GCA_005888425.1 Alphaproteobacteria bacterium | reverse complement strand
TGCTTCCCGTAAGGGAGTGGGGGTTCAAGTCCCTTCACCCGCACCAGTCCGGTTTGCCTCCCACAAAAATCGGTCGGCTCGCGCCCACGGTAGACGGGTTACGGAAGGCTCGCGCGCAAGGCGGCGATGAGCGCAGTGAGATCGTTGGCCGGAACAATGGTCAGGAGATCTTGCGAGGCGAGGCCACAAGCCGGTGCGGCGATGACCGGCACGTCTGCAGCCAAGGCTGCCAGCAAATATCGCGGCCGCTCTTCCGCGATGGCCGGCTGCACGACTAAGGCCACCTCCTTCAGCCAGCCATTGGGCTCGCACGGATTGTCGAATTTTCGTGTGCGGACACCGTCCCAGAAATCCGGGCCTTCCAACTCGCTGCCGAGCAGCAGCACATCCAGATCGAGTGCGCGCGCCGCATCGCGCACTTCGTATGCACCTTTGCGCGCGACTGTTGGGCCGGGAAAGGCGATACAGCGAGCCGATGGCGTGGGCTCCACGCGTGGCAGCACGGCCGGCCGCCGCCAGTCGAGCATGATGGCCTTCTCGGCGAACAGGCGCCCAATCTCAGAATGGGGCGTAATGATCCGAGAGGCATAAGCGAGAGCCTCCGCTTCCGCCTCGATCAGCTCTGCCGGGGCGCGAAAATCGCCGAGTGTCTTGCGCTCCGGATGGGCGGCGAAGGCGCGATCGAGGCGGGCGTGCAGTTCCTGCATCGGCAGCCGGGTCATCAACACCTCGACATCGCGCCCGCCCAAGTGACCGTTACGCCACAGAAACGGCAGTAACCACTGGGCGACGACAACCTTGGTGACATCGGGGACTAGGAGCCGGGACAGCCGGGCGGCGATCCGTTCCGCGCCGGCCTGCTCGGCCGTACGTCGCGCCGGCCCCTGTGCGGGCGCCCAGCGGACCTCCAGGGCCCGGCGCAGGGCCTGCAGCGGTGCTGAGCCGACATCCGCAAAGCCCTCCCGTTTCCAATCGTAGCGGGGTAGGCGCCATGTTGCGCCATCTAGCGGCAAGCCGAGTACGTCGCCCGATCGGCGCACGTTCTCGACAAACTCCTGGAACTCAGGCCAGTTTTCGTCGACCAGAAAGGCGCAGCGATCATCGTCAGGGATGCCGCCATGCCGATTGTCGATGCGGTGTTCATGGCGAAAGCAACCGGTCTCGCCGCAGGTTGCACAGGTCCTCGCGGCGACCCCGGGCGTCCCCGGGGTGGCCCGCACGGCTTGCGGTCGCGGCTCCCTCTTGTTCCGCGACGGCGTGCGTGCGCGAAAGCGAACGATCAGTTCATCTCGGGTGACCTGTGCCTCGATGCGCATCGCATCGCGCGGACGAAATCGCAGATCGACATAATTCCAAGCAACCGTGGCGTCCCGCCCGTCTGCAGCCGCCGACCCAGGGACTATCCGCGAGTGCGCATGCTGCTCGACAATCTCGCACCCGGCCTGCAGCGCGGTTTCGTAAAGCGCATTCGAGAGTTGGCAGAGGCCGCCGCCGGTTGCCGGGATCAGGCATCCTTCCTGCAACATGCGTCCGGCGACAAAGCCACGCCGCCGGGCGGTGCGTCCGATCTGTTTCCAGAAGCTGAACAGCGCTCCCGCCGGAACGACGACTCCGTGCAGCGCCGCCGCAGCGCGCCGCAGATTGTGCACCTTACCCAGCTCATAAAGCCGTTCCTCCGGCTGGGCCTCCGACCAAAGCGGCGTAGATGACGCTCCGACCATGACCGAGAATGCTGCGTCGCCCGATTTGGACAGAAGCTGAGGACCCGCGAGGAAGTCCTGAGCGCCGCGCCGGAGCTGATGAAGCATCCTCTTGGCGCAGAACATGAGATTGGCCCGGCGCGTGGGAATACCCCATTTCGCCGGCTCGGCCGCGGCCGCACGGGGCGAGCGAGTGGTTGCCACCGTCATGCCAAGGTTCGGATCTCGGTAACGATTGGGTGAGCATTATACGCCAACGAAGGCACCCAATCGTAAATTGGTCAAATCAACATGCTGTTCGCCCTGTGCCCGGCTGGGGCCGCGCGCTTGTGGCGGGCCGCCCATGCACCCGGCGCGATTGTTCCAGCGGCCTGCGCCCGGTATGCTGCGGCGCCATGGCCATGACGGCGCCCCGCGCCGAACCGAGAAGGAGCAAGACAGGCGATGTACGAAAAGCTCATTTCCGGCGACAACCACATCGACCTGACCTATTGCCCGGCCGATCTGTGGTCATCGCAGGCACCGGCGAAATGGAAGAAGACCGCGCCCCGCGTCGAGATGCGCAATGATGGACAACACTGGTTCGTCGGCGATGTCGACCGCGGCATGTGGAACGGCGTCGGCCCGGGTTTCCTGCCCTATACGAAAGGCTCCTTCGACCATATCGATGAGATGAAGGAGCTCGGCTTCGAGTGGAATTACTTCCCGGGTGCGAAGCCGCGGCCGACCACGCCCGAGCTGCGTATTGCCGATCTCGACCGCGACGGCCTCGAAAAGGAGGTCGTCTATGGCTGCTTGATGGTCAACGATCTGATCGATGACACCGAGCTGCGCATCTGGGTCAACCAGATGTACAACGATTGGGTGGCCGATTTCGCCAAGCGCTCGAACCCGAACCGGGTGTTTCCGCTGGCCATCATTCCCAACACCGACCCGAAAGCCGCGGCGGACGAGGTGCGACGCTGCGCCAAGATGGGATTGAAAGGCGGCGATCTCGCCTTCAAGCGGATGACCCCGCCGCTTTATCACCCCGACTGGTTTTCACGCAGTGGCGGCTGGTCCGCTCGACCCTGTTTCAGCTCGACACGATGGAGGTGTTGGCCTCGATTCTTGCCTCGGGCGCTTGCGAAAAATACCCCGATTTCAACTTCGTCCTCGGCGAGTCCGGCGTGACCTGGCTCCCCTATGTGTTCGACCGATGCGACACCGAGTATCACGACCGGGCGCGCAGCCTCGGCTTCAAGATGAAGCCGAGCGACTATTTCCGGCGCCAGGGCTACGTCACCTATCAGCAGGACAAGTATCTCGAGCCGATCGTGCCGCTGATCGGTGAGGACAACATTATCTGGGGCGCCGACTACCCGCACCCGGATTGCATCTGGCCGAACTCGAAAGAGACCTTGGCGCAGAACCTCGCTGGCTTCTCGGCCGCGGTGCAGAAGAAGATCACCTACGAGAACGTCACCCGCCTCTACGGCCTGAACTGATCGCGAGAAAAGGGAGGCCT
>VAZF01000498.1 GCA_005888425.1 Alphaproteobacteria bacterium | reverse complement strand
GAGCTTGGCACGCTTCTTGTTACTAACCGCTCAGGTCCGGGCGTCCGCAACCAGGCGGGCGCCGATCCGGGCCGGGACTGCCGGATCGCTTCCGGACCTCGCTCCCGGACCAGCCGCCGCTTTTCGCAGCGTGTTTCAGAACATGCCGGCGCTCAGAGTTTCCAGTTGCCACCGCTCGCCGCATAGAGCAGCCCATTAGCGACACGATGAGGGGTGAACCGGCCGCCGGTGCAGGAATCCGCGCCCGTTTGCCGGTTGGGCATTTTCTTGGCATTCGCACAATTTCCGAGCGCGGTCGGCGCGAGCGCGCGAGCCGCTTCTGGCTCCGGCCGGGTGCCGGCGCTAAGGTGGCCGGAATGCCGCGGCGCCGTCGCCGGCGAGGTCAGGGTTTGCGCCATTGTGACCGATACGGCTCACGCGCGAGGTTGGCCCCGATGCCGCAACCGCGGACGATCGCGGCATCGTCGCTTCGGAGCGATCGGCGCCGTTCTCTTGTTTCTGACACTCGCCACGCCGGCCCGGGCGGCGGCGTTGGCGCTGGTCTTGGCGGTCGATGTCTCCGAGAGCGTCTCGTCGGAACGCTATCTGCTGCAGCATGAGGGGATCGCGCGCGCCTTCGAATCGCCATTGCTGCTCGACGCGATAGCCACGGTGCCCGGCGGCATCGAGGCCTTGGTCCTCGAATGGTCGGATCCGGACAAGATCGCGATCACGGTCGGCTGGACCCGCATCGGGAGTCGTGCCACCGCCGCGGCGTTCGCCGCCTCGTTGCGGGCGACAAAGCGAAGCTCGAACGGGCTGACGGCGATCGGATCGGCATTGCTGGCCGCCGCGGCGGCTTTCGATCATTTGCCCGAACCGGCGGGGCACCGCGTCATCGATGTGTCCGGCGACGGCATGGCCAATTTCGGCGTGCCGCCCTCGACCGCGCGCGACACCCTCGTCGGCAAGGGGATTACGATTCGACGAGTATTACCGGAGCAACGTGATCGGCGGCCCCGCCGCCTTTGTGGCGGTCGCCAAGGGCTATGACAGCTTTGCCGACGCGATCCTACGCAAGCTCGTGCAGGAGGTGGCGGGCGCGCCGACCACCCCCGATGCGGCGGCGCTCGCTAGATCTCGTTAGATGCAGTAGGTGCGCAGCGGCGGAAAGCCGTTGAACCCGACCGAGGCGTAGCTCGCTGTGTAGGCGCCGGCCGCCAGGATCTCGACCTTGTCGCCGACCTCAAGCCCGAGCGGCAGCTTATATTCGGTCTGCTCGTACAAGATATCGGCACTGTCGCAGGTCGGCCCGGCGAGGATTACCGGCCCCGTCGGCCCGCTCCGCCCCGGGGTTTGGATGCGGTATTTGATGCTCTCACCGATCGTCTCGGCGAGGCCGTTGAACTTGCCGACATCGAGATAGACCCAGCGCTTGCCGCCATCGCCCTTGTCGGCGATCAGCACGACCTCGCTCTGGATCAGCCCGGCATCGCCGACCAGCGAGCGGCCCGGCTCGATGATGATCTCGGGCAGCTGGTTGCCGAAATGATGGGTCAATGCCGCCGTCACGGCCCGGGCATATTCCGCCACGTTCGACACCCGGCCACGATAGCGCGCCGGAAAGCCGCCGCCGATATTGACCATGCGCAGATTGATGTCGGCTTCGGCGAGCAAGCTGAACATCTGCGCCGCGGCACCGATCGCGCCGTCCCATTGCGACAGATCGGTCTGCTGCGAGCCGACATGGAACGAGACGCCGTAGGGATCGAGGCCGCGCTCACGGGCCTGGCGCAGCAGCGTGACCGCCATCTCCGCCGTGCAGCCGAATTTCCGCGATAAGGGCCAATCAGCTCCTTCGCAGGAGACCAGGATGCGGCAGAACACCCGGGCGCCCTGAGCCTGGCGGGCGAGCTTGTCGAGCTCCGCCTCGCTGTCGAAGGCGAACAGCCGGATGCCGCGCTCATAGGCGAAAGCGATATCGCGCTCTTTCTTTATTGTATTGCCGAAGGAGAGCCGGTCGGGCGTTGCGCCGTTCGCGAGGCATAGCGCGATCTCCGCCGGGCTCGCGACATCGAACCTCGATCCCTTGCCGGCCAGCATCGCGACGATCTCCGCCGCCGGGTTCGCCTTCACCGCGTAATAGATGCTCGCGATCGACAGATAGCGGGCCAAGAGATCATAGGCCTCACCGATGACATCGAGATCGACGACCAGGCAGGGCGTCTCGGGCGAGGTTTTGGATAGAAAGCGCGCAATTTTCTGGTTCATCAAACAGGGGACCTTCCGAAGCAGCAGAGCGCAGACCACTCTCGAGAGGGCATCGGGAACGCCGATTCCCCTGCCGGCGGCAGAGGAGAACCCCCGGTCTCGAACCGGAGGTACGCCGTAAGCGCCGATCGGCCCGGCCGAAGCCGCGCCGTGGCGCGCGCTATCTCAAACTGCTTGGATCGGTGACCCGGCTGCCCCGCCCCCGCCGGCGAGTACCCGGCAGGACCGCGTCAGGACAGGGCGCTACGGCCCTCGTCGGGATTGCAACCATATCGACCTCCCTCTCGGGACCCGGAACTCAGCCGGACTGCCAAAAAGGACGCGTTACGTCGTTGCATAACCACCATGGGCCATAGGCACGTGCGAGTGCGTCAACGCGGCGATAGATACGCGAGGATCGCGGGATTGCAAGTGATAAATTCGCCAGGCGGAGCGCGGCGCTCAACAGCGCCGTCCACTGCGAAGTCGTCGGGAACAGAGCTGGATTTCGTCTTCGCTGCGAGATGCGATGCGCGATGTAAAACCGGGTCTGCAGCATCGCCGAAGTCTCGCGTGCACAGCATGGCGAAATCAGATGCGCTGCTGAGATGACGACCGCACGGGGACAAGTCGCGCGTGCAACGACCGACCGAAGATCGGCGGCATTTTTGCAACAGGCGCGCAGGAATATCAAAGTCAATTTGATCGGCAAGTCGGATTTACTTTGTGTTAACCGAAGAAGGTCAGCTTCTGCGCACCTTCAACCAGGTTGGTAGGTTTACGATGTTGAGCAAGTCACGCACATCGCGGTCGCGTACCGCGAAGAAACCTTCCCGGACGCGACGCGCTGTCCGTGCGAAGACAACGGCACGCAAGACGATCCGCCGCGCCAAGCCGGCGCGCCGGAAGACTGCTGCCAAGCGCACGATGTCGGTGAAGCGCCGGACCGTCGCCAAGCGTCGTCCGGCCGCCAAGCGCCGCACGGTTGCTGCCAAGCGTCGCCCGGTTGCGAAGCGCCGTCCCGCTGCCAAGCGCAGCATGCATCGTGCGCGCAGCGCGGTGAAGCGGCCGATGCGCAAGACGGTTCGGCGGTCGAAGCCCGCCCGCGCCACGACAGCGCGCGCCCGCGTCGCAAAGCACGCGACTTCCCACGTGCGGCGCGCCACCACCTCGCGGCGCAAGATCGTGCGCGCCCGCAAGCCGGCCCGTACCACCATCGCGCGGCGGGCCTCGATGGGCTCGCATTTCATGAGCCGCGCGTTTGCGTTCTAGTCTGATACGCCTACCAGTAGACTGACGACCCCGGCCCCGCTCAGCGGGGCCGAGGCGTTTTTGGGCCAACGCTCTTTCCGCCAAGTCGCCGGCGGCATGCGCCGCCCCCATACCACACAACGACGGCCAGTGCTGATTCGAGGACATCGGTGCGAAACCGCCAGGCAGCCGGCGATTGCTGTTGCCTGCGATTGCCGATATTTCAAACCCGCCGTTCGCGTCGCGGAAGCCGAACGCCGCCCATAAGAGGCAATCGCAGTCCTTCCCGAGCTACTGACTCCGGTTACCGGGAATTACGGCATAATGCGGGATTGGCGGCCGACCGATCCCGGCTAACTAAAGAAAGCACATTTGGATGCCCTCGCCTGAGATCGGCCGGCAGCGGCGCGACCACCAACCGGATGGCGGCCAGAGCAAGCCGGCGGCGCCGGCCGGTTCAGCCGATCCCGGCATCCCGCTACAGCGTGACCGGGCCGCGGTCTGGGCCGAGCATTCGGCGGCCGAGCCCTCCGCCTTGCAAGATGACCCCGCCGATCTGCCTGCCCTGTTCGATGCCGTGGCGGCGCGCTGGCCAGATGCGAAGGCGCTGGTATGCCGGACTGGCGAGGCCACGTTCCGCGAACTCGAC
>VAZF01000497.1 GCA_005888425.1 Alphaproteobacteria bacterium | reverse complement strand
CGCCGGCATTGGCGACGACCGTTATCGGCATCATTTTTATCGCTCCGTTGGTCCTGCTGGGCATTGCGCTGGCACGTGAAAGCCATTTCGTCGTCGACTTCATCCGCGATGCGCGCCACCACGGCATTCCGGCGCCCGTTTGGATCGGTCAGCTGCCGATCATAGGAGCTTCGATCACCGATTGGTGGCGGACCAATCTCGGCGATCCCGTTGCCGCTGAGGAGCTGATCGGGCGCGTCAACCTGCGCACCTTGACGGAATCGGTGCGTGAATATGGCGGCGAAGTCGTGCACCGCCTCGCCTTGCTGCTGTTTACGCTGCTGACCCTGTTCTTCGTGTTTCGCGACGGTGACAGGTTGGCCGAGCAGTTGCGGCGCCTCGGCGATCAGCTGATCGGAGTGCGCGGCGAGCGGATCGCGGGACACATGATCGCCGCTGTGCACGGCACTGTGAACGGGCTCGTGCTGGTCGGACTGGCTGAGGGGTTCCTACTCGGGATCGTCTATTTCGCAGCCGATTTGCCGTACCCGGCGATCGTCGGCGCGATCACCGCTGTGGCGGCGGTGATCCCGTTCGCGGCCCCCGTCGTTTACACCCTTGCCGGGCTGTACCTGTTCACGGTCGGGAACACCGTCGGGGCAATTGTCATTCTCGTCAGCGGCAGCGTCATTGTGTTCGTCGCCGATCATTTCGTTCGCCCCGTCTTGATCGGCGGCGCCGCGCGATTGCCGTTCCTGTGGGTGTTGCTCGGCATTCTCGGCGGGCTCGAGACGTTCGGCTTTCTCGGATTGTTTTTGGGGCCGGCGCTGATGGCTGCGCTCGTCGCGCTGTGGCGCGAGTGGACCGAAGCACCCGATGATCGTGCGGACGTACCCCGGCAAATCGATACAGCCGCCAAGTAGCGGCAGATGTGCCGATCTTGCTGTTGACTCATTCCGGAGTCCGGATTTTGCTTCTCTCGACATCGCATGCCCGCCCTCGCGATGCCGGTTCACACCGGAAGCCATGTTGGGAGGAATCATGAGGTACGTCTGCGATGCGCCTGGCGGCAAAACATGGTTTCGCATTGAAACCGAAGCCGAGGCAGTCGCCGAATCCGAGACGATGCGCCACGCCGTCGAAAAATATTTCCGCAAAGAGCAGGACAAGGCTACGCAGAGCTTTCGCCCGATCTCGAAGGTCAATTTCGAGCAGGAGATCGGCCTGAAGGCGCACATCCAGCGCGAGATGCCGCTGTTTTTGACCTTGCGCGACATGGATGGGACCCCGCTCGCTACGGCGATGCTGCCCCCCGGCGGACGCGACGACCGCAGCTTCCGGCCGATTATCGTCGGAGCCGGCAATGCCGATCCCTATCCGAACCAGGGCGATGCGATCCGCGCGCTCGGCCAGCATCACGGGGTCAGCCTCGAACGCGCCCGCTGCTATCCCTACCGGCGCGATTGAGGCCGAGCGCGGGAAAAGCCGGTCTCATTCGATGAAATCTTGCACCGCGCTGCTGGCGTCCGGGGTTATTATCCGGGGCGGAGCTGAGCGGAGTACTTTCCGATGCCGAGCGAATTCCCGCTGCCGCCGAGCGCGCCCGGGGCACTTAACCTGCGGCCTCGTCCCCTTGCCGATCTCGATCGGCTGATCAAAAGCCACATCGAGGCCGGCCGCTATCCCGGCTGCCAGATCGCGCTGGCCCGGCACGGGAAGTTGGCGCTCTACCGAAGTTATGGCAACGCGCGCACCGAGCCCGACCCGGTCCCTGCGGTCGACGACACGTTGTGGCTCCTGTTCTCGAATACCAAGGTGCTGACGACGGCAGCCATATGGAGCCTCGTCGAGGACGGCGCCCTGTCGTTCCACGACCGCGTTGCCGACCACATCCCGGAATTCGCGACGCACGGCAAGGACGAGATCACCCTGTTCCAGCTGGCGACGCATCAAGCCGGCTTCCCGAACGCCAATGTCAGTCGTGAGACGTGGGCCGATCATGCCCGCATGCGCGCTGAAATCTGCGACTTCCAGCCGGAATGGCCGGCCGGCTCCAAGGTCCATTATCACGGACGCAGCGCTCATCTGGTTCTGGCGATGGTCGTCGAGGCGGTCACCGGGCGCGATTTCCGCGAAGTCATCCGCGAGCGCGTCATCGGACCGCTCGGTCTCATCGACGAGCTTTTCGTCGGTGTTCCGCCCGAGGAACAACAGCGCTGCGCCGATGTTCACGCCCCGCCAGATTCCGAGGCGCGCGACAACAGCCCCGAATTTCGGGAGGCCGGGCTGCCGCATGGCGGGGGCTTCGGGACGGCGCGGGCGATGGCGGCTTTCTACCAGATGATGATCGGCGGAGGCCGGCTCGGCGCCGTGCGGCTGTTCTCGAAGCGAATGGTCGAGTACGTCACGCGCGATTTTACCGGCGACCGCCCTGATGAAGGCATGGCCGGCATCCCGATGCACCGCGGTATCGGGCCGCATTCGCGCGGCACCGGCGGGCGCATCCGCGGCCTCGGCAGCATCGCCGCGCCTGAGACATTCGGTCATGGCGGTGTCGGCAGTTCCTATTGCTGGGCCGATCCGACCTCCGGGGTCTCTTTCGCCTATCTCACCAATTTCGTGCATCCCGATCCGTGGCACTCGGCGCGACTCGACCGGATCAGCAACCTGGTGCACGCGGCGATCGACTTTTAGCCGGCCGTGCCGTCCACACCACGGCGCAACACACGGCCCGGCAGTGCGCCGGTGTGTTTCGCATGTTCCACAACGACGACGCCGTTGACGATAACCGTCGTGCGCGCGCCGCTCGGATACCGGTGCGGTTCCGCATAGGTCGCCTGGTCCGTGAAATCGGCAGGGTCGAAGACCGCAATGTCGGCCTCGCCCACATAATGGCCGATGACACGGGGGAACGTGCCGTAGAAGCGCGGATGCGGCATGCCCTGCCCGACGACCCCGTAATCGGCGACGCAATTGCCGTCGGAGCCGACCAGCGCCTTCGGCGAGCGGACGATCGTGCGGATGTCGTCCTCCGAGATCGAGGCGATCAGCACGCGGGTCGCACCGTTGTCGGCGATCAGGTGATCGCAGAGCTGCTCGATCGGATCGACGCCGCGCTCGGCGGCGAGCGCAGCGATTGTTCTGCCCGCGGTTTGCGGCAGTTTCGGTGAGATCGAGACCTGCACAGCCTCCCAGGACGGGATGCGCCCCCAATTGTTGAGCCCGTGATCGGCGATCTCGGCCTCGATCCGCGCCCGCGTCTCGGGCAAGGCGAGCCGCGCCAGCATCGCCTCGTTGCCGCCGACCTGCACCCAGGGCGGCAAAAGATTTTTGAGCGGGTTGGCGCCGGCGGTATAGGGGTAAGCGTCGCAATCAATGTCGCAGCCCTCGCGGCGCGCGCGATCGAGCCGGTCCAGGATCTCCGCGGCCTTTCCCCAATTGTCTACGCCCGAACATTTCAGATGCACGATCTCGACATGGATTGGGTAGGCGCGCGCGACCGCGATCGCCTCCTCGACGGCTTCGAGCATCCGGTTCGACTCGTCCCGGATATGCGTGAAATAAGCGGCCTTGTGCTGCGCGACGACGGCGCACAGCGCCATGATCTCGGCCGGCTCGGCGAACGAGCCTGGCGGCGTGAACAAGCCCGTCGAGAGGCCGAGCGCGCCGGCGCCGAGCCCCTCCTCCAAGAGCCCGCACATTTGGTCGAGTTCGGCGGCACTCGGCGCGCGGTCCTCCAGGCCCAACACCATCAACCGCAACGTATTGTGGCCGACCAGCATGCCCGCATTAACCGCGACGGCCGGGAAGGTGTCGAGGTAGTCGGGAAAGCTCGTCTCCCGAAACGGCAGCCACGGAGCGCCGCCGCTCAGATAATCGGCCAGCACCTGCACTTTGCCGGGCAGGCACGGCGCGACCGAGAAGCCACAATGTCCGATAATCTCGGTCGTGACGCCCTG
>VAZF01000496.1 GCA_005888425.1 Alphaproteobacteria bacterium | reverse complement strand
TCCGTCCGCGCCGCAAACGACACAGTCCGCGCCGGCGGCTCCGACGCTGTATCGAGGCGCCGGATCGTTAGAGCGAGCGCCGTCGCCGCCGGGTCATGCCCGAGATAGGCGGTGACGAGCGCCGTCCCGCCCCGCGCCGGCGCGCGCACGAGCAATGTTGTCGATGGCCCGCCGAGCCACATGCCCGGTCCTCCGGTCGCCGTCGTAATTTCCAGCGCGGCGTCTTCGGCGGCGTGAACGGAAGCGAGGTGAACCGCCGTGACGCCGAGCCCCGCCGCAATCCCCTGCCATGGTGCGCTGCCGGCGATGCTGAACGCAAAGAGGCCAGGATCGAGATTGACGAGCCGGGCAACGACATTCGCCTCACCCGCGCTGGCCGGGACACCCGCATCGGGAGCAGCTTGCGCGCGCATGGTCAGACCGAGACGGGCTGGCGCGCGGCGGTTTTGCGGCGCTGGCGTCGGCGCGCCGCTGCCCCGCCTAGCGCTGCCGGTTGTCCGGTCAGCTGCCGGATCAGCTCCAAATGCGCCGGCAAGCACACGGTCTTCAGGTCATAATTCGCGAGCACGTGCTGCCGCGCCTGCGCCCGGATCGGCGCCGAGGCGGCGGGGATCGCGCAATACCGAGCAGATCCGTTCCGCCAGCGCGTCGGCATCGAAAAAGTCGACGAGATAGCCGTTGCTCGTACCGTCGATCGCCTCTTCCACCGGCGGGGTGCGCGAGCCGATGACCAGGCACCCCGCCGCCATCGCCTCCAACAGCGACCACGACAGCACAAAGGGGTAGGTCAGATAGACATGCGCGGTGGAGAGCTGCAACACCGCCAGATATTGTTGATACGGCAGCCAGCCGACAAAGGAGACGCGGCGCAAATCGAGGCGGCCCTCCAGCTCGGTGAGCATGTATTCGCGCCAGTTCGCGGCCCGCTCGGGCAAGCGGCCATAGCTGACGCCGTCGGCGCCGACGATGATCGCGCGCGCGTTTGGCCGCTGCTCCAGCACCTTCGCCAGCGCCCGCATAAAGGTGTGAAAGCCGCGATAGGGTTCGAGATTGCGTGCGCTGTAGGTGATGATTTCGTCGCCCGGCGCAAACGAAGCGCCGCCGCGCAGCCACAGCCGGGCGCTCGGCTCTGGATGCACGAGATCGGTGTCGATCCCCTCGTGAATGACGCTGATGCGCGAGCGGTGGATCTCGGGGTATTGCGCACGCTGCCATTCAGTCGGGGTCTGGCCCCAATTCGCCGCGTCGAGGCTCAACAGGTTGATCGTGTTGCGCGTGCGGATGCGCGTCGGCTCGATGGTTGTCGACGGGAACTCGGGATCGAAATCGAGATCGGAGCCCGAGACACGATAGAAGAATTCGAAATAGCCGAGCAATGGCACGTTCGGCCACACATCCTTGACGAACAGCACCTCGCCCCAGCCGCAATGGCCGATCATGATGTCGGGGGTGAATCCCTCGCGTTTCAGCCCCTCGCAAATACGCGCCACGGCAAGGCCGTTCATGACCCCCATCTCGACTTCCTGCAGGTGCAGCGGGATCGCGCCGGACGCCGGCAGCGGCAGATATTCGAGAATGCGGATGCCGGGCAGCTCGCGGCCCCGGCGCTGGGTCAGAAACACGACATTGTGGCCGGCCTGCTGCAGATGCCGCGCCAGATGCAGGTATTGCCCCGGGAAATATTGATGGACGAACAGAAAGTTCATTTGCCGAAGGGACAGCGAAGGGCGGAGGTGACTTTTACGGCGGCTCGGGTGGCGAACGGGTTAATCCGCCGCCGGGGTCTTCTCGTCCTCGTCTTGGAGCTGGGACGCTTTTTCGAGAATACGGATGTTCATCGCCTCGAGCGGGTCGTCGGCGGAACCAGCGCCGCGGCAGGGCTGTCCGTTACGTTCCGGCGCCGAGATCCCTTCCGAAAAGAACGAGCCCTGATAAACGACGTCGAACCGGCTGGCGAGACGCGGCGCGAGTCGGACCGCGAAACCCGTCAAGGGCAAGCGGCGGCCGCGCGTGCCGCATAACAGGCCGCCCTGAACCCACTGCGTTTCGCCGCCGCGCGGGAGAAAGCCCTTGAATTCGATATCGCCCGGCGCGATCGCCTCAAGCGGGCGGATGCTGAAGGCCTCGATCCGCAGCTTGCGGCCCAACGCCCCGACCCATCCACGCCCGGGAAACAGCCGGTCGCCCGCGCGCTCGATATGCAGCAGAATTTCGGTCGGCACCTCGCGGCCGTCGCCTTCCGCCGCCGGCTCGCTCGCGGCAAGAACCGGAGCGGCCGCGCCCCGCTCCGGCGCTCCGCCAGCCGCAGGACCGTCGAGACGGCGCAACTCCAGCTTCAGCGGCACTGTGGCCTGCTCGGCATGGCCATACGCGGTCACGATGATGTGTCCGCCGCTCGCCGGCGAGCGGATGATCACCGTCCCGCCTTCGCGTCCGAGCCACGACCCGCGCCGCGGAAAAGAGGCGACGATCTCAAGACTCTCGCCGTCCTCGGCAAAGGGCGCCGATACCTGCGCGATCGGAAATTCGACGCCCGACAGCGTGCCGGACGCACCGCCGATTTCGCTGACCCGCAGCGCGTATAAGCCTTCACCGACCGCGAGCATGCGCACGGCGGTGACCGCGACGGGCTGAACATCGGCGGAGTGCGCCGTGGTGGCGGTCCTGGATCTCGTGTCCGGCTGGCGGCTCTGCGTTTTCTTGACAGGCGCGGCGGCACGGCCAACCCGCCGCGACGCGGCCGGCTTTCCTCGCCCGGCTGATGTCCTCATTGGCAAAAATTCCTGTTGCCGTGACCCACAGGGGCAGTGCCCCGCTGGGCCGCGCGATCCGCTATTATGCCTTCTCAAGACAGCGCTCGGGACGTCCTCGCGCCACCGCCGGCTCCGGCCGGATCGAGCCACCTGAAATCGAGCCGGGCCGCACGGCCG
>VAZF01000495.1 GCA_005888425.1 Alphaproteobacteria bacterium | reverse complement strand
TCGAGGAGATCGCCGATCCGGCATTGCGCGAGCATTTGCTGCGCCGCCTGACGCGGCGGCTCGAAAAGTTGGAGGGCTAGGTATGGCGGCCGCGCCGCTGCGCTTCGAAAAAGCGACCGTCCGGGGTTTCGACCCGCGGGCGGTGCGCCGCGAATTCCCAATCTTCACGACGCATCCGGAGCTCGTGTTTCTCGATTCCGGCGCCAGCGCACAGAAGCCGCGCGCCGTCATCGACGGCATCGCCGAGTTCTACCGCACCGACTACGCCAATGTGCATCGCGGCGTCTACAGCCTGAGCGCCCGCGCGACCGACCGGTTCGAGGAGGCGCGCGAGAAAGCGCGTGCGTTTCTGAACGCGGCCGACGAGCGCGAAATCGTGTTTCTGCGCGGCGCCACCGAGGCGATCAATCTGGTCGCCCACAGCTGGGGGCCGGCCTGTCTCAAGGCCGGTGACGAGATCATGATCAGCGATGTCGAGCATCACTCGAACATCGTGCCATGGCAGATGCTGTGCGAGCGCTTGGGCGCCCGGCTCGTCGTCGCGCCGACCGATGCGACCGGCCAGTTCGACCTCGCGGCTTTTGAGGCGTTGCTGAGCCCGCGCACGCGGCTCGTCGCGGTGACGCACATCTCGAACGTCACCGGGACGCTTTTGCCGATCGCGCGCATCATCGAGCTGGCGCATGCGACGGGCGCCAAGGTGCTCGTCGATGGCTGCCAGGCCCTGCCGCGCATGCCAGTCGATGTGCAGGCGCTCGGCTGCGATTTCTACGTCTTCTCCGGCCATAAGGCTTACGGGCCGACCGGCACCGGTATCTTGTACGGCCGCTATGACGCGTTGCAGTCGATGCCGCCCTGGCAGACCGGCGGCGGCATGATCCTCAGCGTCGAGTACGCGAAGACCGAATTTCAGGACCCGCCGCACCGCTTCGAGGCCGGGACCCCGGACATCGCCGGCGCGGTCGGGCTCGGCCTCGCGCTCGATTTTGTTGAAAGCCTCGGCCGCGAGGCGATCGCCGAGCATGAGCAGGCATTGACCGGCTATGCCGTGGACCAACTGTCGCGCATCCCCGATGTGCAGATCGCGCCGGGTGGCCAGCACCAGCTCAGCATTGTCTCGTTCAACATCGACGGCGTGCACCCGCATGATGTCGGCACCGTACTCGACCAGCACGGCGTCGCCGTGAGGGTCGGCCACCATTGCGCGCAGCCTTTGATGGAAAAGCTCGGCATCGCCGGGACGGTGCGCGCTTCGCTCGGCGTCTACAACGACGAGGAGGATATCGACCGGCTGGCGAAAGCGGTCGAGGCCTGCCGGGAGATGTTTGTGCGATGAACGATTCGGGAATCGACCTCCGCGAACTCTATCAGGACATCATTCTCGATCACGGGCGCCATCCGCGCAATTTCCGCGCCCTAGAACACCCAACGCATCTGGCGCGCGGCCACAACCCGTTGTGCGGCGATCGGGTGACGGTCTATCTCGCGGTCGAGGGCGACCGCATCGTCGATGTCAGCTTCGAGGGGCGCGGCTGCGCGATTTCGACCGCGGCGGCCTCGCTGATGACCGAGGTGTTGAAGGGCAAGACGGTCGCGGAGGCGCGCGCGCTTTTCGCGCAATTCCACGCGCGCGTCACCGGCGGCGAGGCGGGTGAGTCGCCCGAAACGTTGCAGGACGATATCGACCGTCTCGAGCCGCTGACCGGCGTCAAGGCTTTCCCGGTGCGCGTCAAATGCGCGACCTTGCCGTGGCATGCTTTCGAGGCGGCGCTGAAGAGCGGGCTCGCGGCCGCGACGGTCAAGACGGAATAGGGGTAGGGGATGCCGAGCGAGCACGAACATCGCGATTATTTCGATTTCGGCGGGGAGCCGCCGCCGCCCGAGACGCCGGATGTCGAGCGGCCCGAGGGCGAAGACGATCCGGCGCTCCTCGAACCGGTGCTCGAGGCGCTTCGGACCGTTCGCGACCCGGAGATCCCGGTCAACATCGTCGAGCTCGGCCTCATCTATGAGCTCGTCGCCAAAAAGGGCGGCATCGTCTTTGTCGAGATGACATTGACGACGCCCGCCTGCCCGGTGGCGCAAAGCATGCCGGGCGAGGTCGAGAAGGCCGCTCTCACGGTGCCGGGGGTCAATGAGGTGCGCGTCAAGCTCGTCTGGACGCCGCCCTGGGACCGCGACCGCATGACCGAGGAAGCCAAGCTCGAATTGGGGCTGCTCTAACGCCGATCTACGGCGGTCCGTCGCAAGTACCTGACTTTCGAGTATCGCTAAATTTCCATTAACTCGAAGCAATAGGGCGCCGTTAACTATAATTACGGCTGCCGAATTTTTCTGTAGGGCGTTGTTGAGCAGCGGTTCGGCTTTCGAGCGGGTCCGATATGCTTATCGACGCGATGCGCATTGTGGCGCGTCAAACCGGCTTTACTCTGATCGACCATGCCTTCGGGTTTACGGCATTGCGCGAGAATGACGACCGCCACCTGCTGTTCTGCCTGACGACAGGCGAATGGTCGATTTGCAACAGCCGGACCGCCGAATTGATCGCCAATGGTTTTGGCCTCGCCTCGTTCCTGGTGGCGGCGCGGCGGTATTTCGATCTACCCTGCGAAACCGCCGAGGCCGTCCGGAAAGAATACGCCGCCTGACTAGACGTCCGGCAACTCTCGATTTTGGTTGAACCGGAGCGGGTTTCGGCGAGCCTGTCGCCGTGCCCCTCTCGCAGCAAACCCTTTCGCAGCAAGCCCTCGATTTGACCGGCCATTGGGCCGGGTTTGCCGCGCTCGCGATCTTCGCGCTGGCCTATCTCCTGGTCATCGCCGAAGAGGCGGCCTTGCCGATGTGCTCGAACCGGCGCTGCGGAATGTCTTTCTCGAATATTCCGAGCTGCTGCTGTTCCTCTTGGTCGCGATGACCTATGTCAACGCGCTGGAGGAGCGGCGCGTCTTCGACGTGCTGCGCGCCGCGCTGGTGCGCGCCGGCCTCTCCTATCGCGCGTTGTTCTGGGCAACGGGCGGGCTCGCCTTTGTTATCTCGCCGGTCGCGGACAATCTGACGACGGCGCTCGTCATGTCCGCCGTCGCGATCGCGCTCGGACGCGAGGCGCCGCGCTTTGTCTCGCTCTCCTGTATCAACATCGTCGTCGCGGCGAATGCCGGTGGTGCGTTCAGCCCGTTTGGCGACATCACGACCTTGATGGTGTGGCAGAAAGGACTCGTCACCTTTGGCGATTTCTTCCTGCTGTTCGTGCCGTCGGTGGTGAATTTCATCCTGCCGGCGGCGATCATGCATTTCGCCGTACCACGAGGCCGGCCCACGCCGCAGGTGGAGCCGGTTGCGCTGAAGATCGGCGCCCGCCGTATCGCATTGTTCTTTGCCCTGACGATCATCACCGCGATCGCGGTGCACAGCGTTCTGCATCTGCCGGCGGTCATCGGCATGATGACCGGCCTCGGCTATCTGCAGCTCCTCGACTATTTCCTGCAATTGCGCGGGCGGCGGCGCGGCCGGGAAAGCGACTACACCTTCAATGTGTTTCACCGTCTCGCCGGGGTCGAGTGGGACACGCTGCTGTTTTTCTACGGCGTCATGATGTGCATCGGTGCGCTTGGGCTCGCCGGCTATCTGAGTTGGGTCTCGCACGCCCTTTATGGCGGGCTCGGCGCGACACCCGCGAATGTGCTGATCGGCATCGTATCGGCGGTGCTCGACAATATCCCGCTGATGTATGGGGTCTTGACGATGCAGCCGGACATGCCGCTCGGCGAGTGGCTGATGATCACGCTGACCGCAGGGGTCGGCGGCAGCCTCTTATCGATCGGCTCGGCGGCGGGTGTCGCGCTGATGGGGCAGGCGCGCGGCGTCTATACCTTTATGGCGCATCTGCGCTGGACCCCCGCGGTCGCGGTGGGCTATGCCGCCGCGATCCTCGCTCATCGGATCCTGAACGCGCACACGTTCTGAGTTCTCAACCGAGCGCGGTTTCGAGATCGGCGATCAGATCGCCGGGCTCCTCGATGCCGACCGAGAGGCGCAAGAGATCGGGCGGCACCGGACTGCCGGCGCCCTCGGTCGAGGCGCGGTGCTCAATAAGGCTCTCGACACCGCCCAACGAGGTCGCGCGCTTCCAGATCTCGACCCGTGCGGCGGCGGCGATCGCCGCTCCCTCGCCGCCTTTGACGCGGATGCTCAGCATGCCGCCAAAGCCGCCCTGCATCTGTCGCGCCGCGAGGGCGTGGCCGGGATGGCCCGGGAGCCCCGGGTAGAGCACCTCAAGCACCTTGGGATGCGTCGCGAGACGCTCCGCGATCTGTTGCGCCGAACGGCAGGCGCGCTCGACCCGCGGATAGAGCGTCCGCATACCGCGCAACAAGAGATAGGCCTCGAAGCCGCCGAGGATCGCGCCGTCGCCGCTGCGCGTCGCGACGATGCGCTGCCAGAAATCGTCCTTGCGCGCTGCCGTCAACGAGCCGGCGATGACATCGCTATGGCCGTTCAGGTATTTCGTCGCCGAATGCATGACAATGTCGGCGCCGAGCACCAGCGGCCGGGTTAGCACCGGGCTTGCCGCGGTGCTGTCGACCGCGAGCACCGCGCCCGCTTGATGCGCTATCTCGGCCGCGCCGGCGATGTCGGTGATCGACCAGAGCGGGTTTGACGGTGTCTCGGCCCAGACGAGCTTTGTCTGCCCCGGCTTGACGGCGGCGCGCAGCGCGTCAAGCGATGTCATGTCGACAAAATCGGCGGCGAGGTGGCCGTCGCCGGCATAGGCGCCAATCCGGCGGCGCAGGCTGTGATACATGCTTAGCGGCATGACGACATGCGCGCCCGCAGGCAGGCTGTGAAACACCGCCATTGCCGCCGCCATGCCGGAGGCGAAAACAAGCGAGGCGGCGCCGCCTTCGAGCGCGGTGATCAGCGCCTCGGGCTGGTCGAAGCTGGCGTTATCGGCGCGCCCATAACCCCGGCCACGGCGGTACTGGTTGTCGGGATCGCGCAGGAAGGTCGTCGCGGTATGCACCGGCAGCACGACGGCGCCGGTTCCCTGGTCGATCCAGCCCAGCGCCTGCGCCGCCAGGGTCGCCGGGTGGGGCGTGTTGCGCGCCATCGTCTCGATCCTCCATACGCGATAATCGATGGAGCGAGGTTATCGGTCGAATGCCGCCGGGTTGTCGAGGTTCGCGCCCGAAAAAGAAAGCCCCGCGCCGATGGCGCGGGGCTTCGTCGCACTGCCGTTCAAGAACGGTTAATAGCGCTCCTTGATGATCGTGCGGTGCGGCATCGAGCTGCCGTACATGTTGTCGCCGCGGATGATCTTCTTCTTCGTCACGAGCGCGCCATAGCCGGCGTCGTGCCGCTTGATGACGACCTTTTTCGACGGCCCAAAGCCGTTGTCGCTGCGGTGGATGATGACCTTTTTGCTTCCCATCCCATCCGGCGCCGCCGAGTGGGTGATAACTTTGGTCGACCCGACGTCTCCGACTTCGGCGAACGCAGCGGTAGAAATCAGCGCCACGGCGCCGGCAATCGCGATTGCATAGCGAAGCATTTGTCCCTCTCCAGCATCGTTATGCGTTGTTAACTACTGGCGGTTTCCCCCGGTTCCCCTTACTCCTCCACTGCGTATCCTTGTTTCGGAACGAGAACGGTGCGCTCGTAAGTCATAAAAATTGTGCCGTCGGCTTTTTTACCCGTGGTGCGCACGGTGACGACGCCCTGGGTCGGACGCGTCTTCGATTCGCGTTTCGCGAGAACCTCGCTTTCGGCATAGACCGTGTCGCCGACAAAGACGGGCGCGCTCAGCTTGATGTCGGTCCAGCCGAGATTGGCGATCGCCTTCTGGCTGACATCGGCGACGCTCATCCCGGCGACGATCGACAAGGTCAGGCAGCTGTTGACGACCGGCCGGCCGAACTCGGATTTGGCGGCATAGGCCGCATCGAAATGCAGCGGGTGCTGGTTCATCGTCAGGAGCGTGAACCA
>VAZF01000550.1 GCA_005888425.1 Alphaproteobacteria bacterium | reverse complement strand
CTTGACCGCCTATTTGACGGCGCAGGCGTTTGGCGTTCTTGCCGGCGGGTTTGTCGCCGACATGACCCGCCGCCATGCCGAGGTCGCGGCGCTCGGCTATGGCGTCAATGCGCTCGTCGTGCTGGCGATCGGGACGATCGGCTTTGATGCCGCGGCGCTCCTCGCGGCGATGGCCTGCGCCGGTTTTCTCGGCGGCCTCATCATGCCGTCGCGCGACATGCTGGTGCGGGCCGCCGCGCCGCCCGGGATGATCGGGCGCACCTTTGGCATCGTGACCGCCGGGTTCAGCATCTCCGGCATCATCGGGCCTTTGATGTTCGGCTGGATCCTGGACCACGGCGCGCCGCAATGGGTGTTCGGCGCCAGCGTCATCGTCATGGCGGTGACGGCGATCGTGGCGTGGATCGCCGACCGCCGCGCCACCGCCCGGCGGATAATGCCGGTGCGGGCCGCCGCCTCGGCCGATTAGGGGCCCGGGCTCGTCGAGGCAAGTCCGGTCATTCCAGATACAACCTGCCGTAGTAGGCGGCCCTACCCGTTTGCTGCATCTGCAGGAAATCTGCAGCTAATTTTCGCGGAATGGTTGTGCCGGCATAGCAGAAGGCCAGGTTTTCCGCGGGTCTTGCCAATTCGCTCCCTCATTTCGCGAGGCCATTTGCAGCAAAAATTCTGCTGCTAGCCGTTGCATCTGCGCGGCGGCGATCCGGATTGTGGTTATGTACCAAAGGATTGTGGCGATTTTAGCGTCGATGTCTGGCTTGACGCCGAAACGCGTCACGCGCTGGGAGCGCCCTTTTGCGAGAACCACAGGCTGCCGCCGCCGGCATGGAAGCGGCCATGCATGAACGCGTTCAGCTGCTGTCGGTTGCGTAGGAAGTGGTACGTGCTGCCGTACTGCACCCTCGTGCGAGAGTTGTCGATCAGATAGGCCATCAACAGGTACTGCTCGGTCCAATAGACGTGCTTATCGCGTAGCTCGTTGAGCGGAAACGTGGCCGGCAATCTTATGTCATGCGCATGGATAAAGACCGAGCGCGACAGGCGCGGCAGCACCGACAAATAGAGGTGCAGGCAATCGGAGCCGTGCTTGACCGTGTGGGTCGAATCGATGAACAGAAAATCGCCATCGCGGAGCGAGGCATTGAAAAAAGCCGGCGGGATTTCCTGCACAGGCCGCTCGATCAGCGTCTTCACCGAGTCGATGCCGCGCAGGAATTCCGGCGGGAACGGCTCGATGCAGATGATCTCGCCGGCACCGTTGGCCTTCAAGGCCAGCTCCGCGACGAGCGTGCTCCAACCCGCCCCGACTTCGATGATCGTGGCGGGTCTGTACCGCCGGATCATGCAGTAATAGGCCATCGCATCGCTGAAGGAGAACGGGTTGCCCTCCCAGCTGTATGACCCGCCGACGATGGCTTCACGCGGCGGGTCGAACTCGTGCGAGAACTGGTGCAGCTCGGCGAGGAACTCCTTCATCCCGCTGTCGTCAAAGATCAGATCGAAATTCTGAACGGGCGCGTCGAAGCTGCGCTCGATGTCCTCGATGCTCGGGATTTCGGAGTAGAAGTTGCACGGGATGATTGTCACCCCGGCTTGCTGCAGCTTTTTTCTGATTTGCGATGGCGCCCAGAGCAGACGCTTGAGGATTTGGGAAAGTTGTTCGATCTCCGCGTCGTCGTAGCACTTCTTTTCGTCGGGCACATAGGTTCCGCCGGGAATGTCGTTCAGCAGTGCAAATGTCTTCTCAAGCATCGTAATTCAACTCGCGATCGGGGCGGGCGGCGAGTGGCCACTTTCGGCCGCCGGCCTTCAATTCATGCGCACCGTTATCATAAATCGCTTGCCAGCGGCTCACGCCAAGTGGTCCCGGCTTTTGGCCGGACGGCGGTGTTAAAGCCGAGGGTAATTTTCATGAACCATAATCGCCGTTGACAAGCGAGGGCCGGAGAAAGACTTTGCGCCGTCGAGCTTTAGCCAAGGATTTTACGTGAGTAACGGACATTCCGGCGCGGCTGTAAGCGCCGAATCGGCGCGGCGCCCGATCATTATTCACTACCATTTTTTTAAGAACGCGGGCACCAGCGTCGATGCGATCCTGCAGCGGAATTTCGGCGCCGGCTGGACCTCGCGCGAATACCCGCCGCGCTCGACGCCTAATGCGGCCGGGGAATTTCTCACCGCCAATCCGCAGATCGCCGCGCTGTCGTCGCACACGCTTCCCTTGCCGCCGCCGGACATCCCAGATGCCGAGATCCTGCCCATCCTGTTTATCCGCCATCCGCTCGACCGGCTGAAATCGGCCTATCTGTTCGAGCGCAACCAGCGGGCCGACACCGAGGGCTCGCGGCTCGCGCGGCAGCATGATCTCGCCGGTTATTTGCGGGCGCGGCTCGCCGTGCCAGGCGACCGTTCCTGCCGCAATTTTCATGTCCAACGGCTGGCGATGGCCGAACCGGCCGATAACGGCAGCGAATGGGAGCGGGCGTTGCGCGTCTTCGAGCGGCTGCCGTTTATCGGCTCGGTCGAGGCGTTCGACGCCTCGCTCGCGGCGCTGGAAGCCTTCATCAAGCCGCGGTTCCCTGAGTTCCGCGTCTTTCAGGCGCGCGAGAATGTGTCGCGGGCGCCGAGCAGCATCGAGGACCGCGTGGCGCAGCTCGAAGACGAGCTCGGCGCGGAGACCTTCGAGATCATCGCGGCGGCCAATGCCGATGATCTGGAACTCTACCGCCGGGCGCTGGCGCGCTATACGGCGCCGAGCTATTCGCCGGGGAGCGGCAGCACGTCGCGCACTCGTAAAATTGCGAACAGGGACGAAGCGGGCGCCAAAAAAGCGGGCGCGGCCCGGGGCCGCGAATCCTCCGACGCCGATCCGAAAGCGGCGTGGGAAGAGGACAAGATCGCCGCGCTGACCTTGCGCCCCGCACGCGGTCCGGGGCTCGCGCGCGTGTTCCGCGAGCGCGACTTGCGGTTCACGTCGGGGCTGTCACTGGCTTGCGACAATGGGAGGGCCGAGCGCGAGCTCCTGAAGCTCGGGATCTGCGAGCGGTTTCACGGCGTTGATAGCTCGCCCGAGGCGATCGCCGAAGCCCGCCAGAACGCGCAGGGGCTCGTTCACAGCGTGCTCGAACTGGAGCGCCTCGCGGAACAGATCTGGCGGTCGCTGAAGCCCAGCGGCTGTTTGTGGATCCACGACTATATCGGCGAGAGCCAGTTTCAATTCGATGATCTGCGGCTCGACATCGCCAACCGCATCCTGGCGGTACTGCCGGAACGATACCGCCGCGACCGGGTGCACGACCGTATCCTGCGCGCGATCGCGCGGCCCAAGCCGGGCGCGCTCGCCTCGCCCTTCGAAGCGGTGCGCTCGGCCGATATCGTCCCGGTGTTCAGCCGCTGGTTCGACATCGAGTACCGGCACGAAGAAAGCGCGTTTATGGGCCGCGTCTGCCCGCGCGGGATGCGCGCCAATTACACCGAAACCGAGGACGGCCCGGTCATCTTCGAGCTGCTGATGCTGATCGAGGGCCTCTTGGTCGAGCACGGCATCCTGGCGCCGCATACCGGGCAGTATCTGATGCGACGCAAAGCCGAACCGCTCGCGGGAGGCGCGCCCGAGGCCGAAGCCCGGCCGCTCGCCGACGCCGAGGCTACTCGATAAGGACGAGCTCGTTGGGCTCCAGCGTGACGCGCAATCCGGTCCCGTCGCGCGAGATGCCGCGGTCCTCGGTGTGCCACCGCAGATTGTCCTTGATGACCTCGACATAATTCTCCCAGTTGCGCGCCAGCATGGCGCGGGCGCGGTCCGCATCGCGCGCCATCTGGATTGGGTTTGCAAGACACAGCGGGCATCCGGCGAAGTCGGGCCGGAGGTTGTTATCGGCGGCGAGATCGGCGCGGATCCGCGCCTGGACATTGCTCGATTGGCTATAGCGGATCGACTTCAGCGGCCTCCCGCCATCAAGCATGCCTGGCGGCAGCTCGAGATTGACAGGCCGCGCCGCGTCGCTTGCATGAGGGCTGAAGCTCGACACGATCACGGCCGATTTTGCGCCGTCCGCGAGCCCCAGCGCGAGCAGCTCCGCCGAGCGTGGCCGAGCGGCACCCTCATCGTTGGGATAAATCAGATAGGCGTGCGATCCGACATAGCGGTCGAGGACGAGGCGCAGGAACCCCGATCCGTTCAGAAATGCCATGCGGCCGATGGTGTCGAAGCCGCCCCAGTGAAAGACGCGGCGCGGCTTCAGCGCCTCCCACAATCGCAGCAACACCTGAAACTCCCAATTCGCGCGCAACGCCGCGGTGTCGCTCCCCTGATTCCC
>VAZF01000549.1 GCA_005888425.1 Alphaproteobacteria bacterium | reverse complement strand
CTAAAGAGACCATGGGGGTGCGACCAGGGAACGGCGAGACCTTCGCCGAGACGCCCGCAGGATGACGAGGAAGCGCCGACAGCGGTCATCAGCGAAGCGTTGTCAACTTGGCTGCTCACGAACCCAAAGCTGCCATGTCGCCACTTCCATTTTCACCTGTCATAGAGATTTAGACGGTGGCGAGGTCCGGTACGACCGATTGCATGCTGACATCGGGCCTTGCGAGAAGACCGTCGCCTCCTCGTGGGACCGACGTGCCCGCCGGGCTGTCGGGCGTGCACATCCGCAGGATGCCGCCGCGTTTTTGTGCTCACCCCGTCTACGCCGCCGTTATCGCCGCGAGCAACGCCGCTGCCGCCGCTATGCCAACGTAGCGCGCATGCATGCCCACCTCCCTGTCCGAACTTACCGGCGCTATCGCCTTGGGGCTTATCTATCCAGCCACACGTCTTCCATGCGCCAGCCGTTGTAGATGCTATTGACCATCATCGTCTGCCCCTTCACCTCGGGGTGCCAGCAGGTGGCAAAAATATCGTGAAAAATGATCGGGCGAGCAGCGTCTTCCTGCAATTTCCTATCGATCTCCCATACCAGCCTCTTGCGCTTGTCCTGATCGGACATCGCGGATTGTTCGTTGAACTTCTTGTCTAGCTCGGGATTGCAATAGCCGCTGTAATTGCGGGCCGAGCCGCAGGCATAGTTTTCATAGAATTGCTGGTCGGGATCATCGACACCGCTGCCCGTGCCGTTCATCGCGACGATATAGTCTTTGCGGGTCACCTTCGAATGCCAGTTGGCGGTCTCGATTGTGTCGAGCACGCCCCCGACATAAATCTCCTTCAGCTGGTCGATCAGGATCACCGCCGGGTCGCGGAAACTGGGGACGTTACGGGTCGAGATCGTCAGCTCGAGCCGCTTGTCGGGCCCGTAACCAAGTTTTTTCATGATCTCCCGCGCGTCGGCGCGGTTCTTCGCAACATCGGGGCCGTAACCGGGGATTGTTTGCAGCAGTTCGGGCGGCATGCCCCATAAGCCTTCGGGCGGCGGCAGCATCGCGCCGCCGATCTTGCCCTGGCCCTCCGTAAGGATGTCCACAAAGGCCTTGCGGTCGATCGACAACGCGAACGCCTTGCGCAGATCAGCATTGTCGAATGGCGGCTTGTCGCGGTTAATCAACAAGTTGCTGGTGCCGTTGTTGGTGCGTAACTCACAGATCGCGTTTGGCGCCTGACTCTTCACGTCCCGCAATAAGGGAACCGTGATGTAGAACGGCCAGGTCATGTCGAACTGCTTGGCGGCGAAGCCGAGAATGGCGGTCGAGCGGTTCGGCACGATGTCGTATTCGATGCCGTCGAGATAGGGCCGGCCCGGCTTCCAGTAATCCGGGTTCTTCGCGACCTTGATGTACTCGTTCGGCTTATATTCGACAAAGTTGAAAGGACCGGTGCCGATCGGATGCTGACGCATCTGCGCCGGAGACACATGACAAGGGTAGATCGGCGAATATCCCGAGGCGAGCAACGTCAGCAGCGCCGGTTGCGGCCGCTTCAAATGGAAGGCGGCCTGAAGATCGCTGTCGGCGCTGATGTTGTCGACGTTGTGCCACCAGCCCTTGCGAGGATTGATCCGCAGCTTGTCCTCTGTCTTGCCTTGCAGTAGATCGAAAGTGCATTTGACGTCCTTGGCAGTGAACGGCTTGCCGTCATGCCATTTGACACCGGAGCGCAATTTGAAAGTGAGCTCCGTGCCATCTTCGCTCCACGACCAACTCTCGGCGAGATCCGGACGGATCGTGTTGAGGCTGTTTTGCGCGATGTGCTGGTCGTAGATGACGAGGTTGTTCATGACCTCCATGACCGGCACCACGGTCGAATAGGTCGCTTCCTCGAGGATCGACATGCTCGCGGGACTGTCCCAGTGCTGGACCTTCAGCACGCCCCCCGACTTTTCCGCGACGGCAGGAGCGGCGGCGATCAGCGCGCCGAAGGCGATGAACAGGCACAGGACTCGCTGCATTTTCGAAGCTCCTCCCCTGCTACTTGTCGAGCCACACGTCTTCCATGCGCAGCCCGTTGTAGATAGCATTCACCGTCATCGTGTAGCCCTTAACGTAAGGGTGCCAGCAGGTGCCTGAGACGCTGTGGTACAGGATCGGGCGCGCCACATCCTCGGCCAATTTCCGCTCGATCTCCCACACCATCTTGCGGCGCCTTTCCTTGTCGGATTGCATCGACTGCTGATCGACCATCTTGTCCAGCTCGGGGTTACAGTAGGCGTCGTAATTGCCTTCGGCGTTGCAGGTGTAATTCTCGTAGAGTGTCTGGTCGGGCTCGTCGAGGCCGTTGCCGATCAGGTTGAGGCCGATTGTGAAATCCTTCCTGGCTAGCCGCGGGTACCACACGGCGGTGTCGATCGGCTCCAATTCGCCGTCGATGTAGATCTCTTTCAGCTGATCAATCAGCAGCACCGCCGGGTCGCGATAGGGCGGGATATTGCGCGTCGCGACCTTCGTCTGCAGCCGGTTGTTCGGGCCATAGCCGAGCTTTTCCATCAGCTTGCGCGCCTCGGCCCGGTTCGCCGCCACATCCGGGCTGTAGCCCGGCAGCGTTTTCATCATGTCCGACGGCATGCCCCAGACACCGAAGGGCGGCGACAGCAGAGCGCCGCCAACGATGCCTTTGCCCTGGGTCAGCGTATCGATGAATGCCTGCCGGTCGATGGTCAGCGCGATCGCCCGACGTAAATCGGCGTCGCCGAAGGGCGGCTTCTCGCGATTGATGATGACGCTGCGCAACACGTTGGTCGGCGCCATGTGGCAGACTTCCTGCCCGACCTGTTTGTTGATGTCGTTTAGCATCGGCACTTGCAGGAAGTACCAGGAGGTCATGTCGACCTGGCCCGACACAAAAGTCAGCGAACCGGTCGCCACATTCTTGATGATCTGGTACTCGATGCCGTCCAGATACGGCCGGTCCTTTTTCCAGTAATCGGGGTTGCGGACGACCTTGATGTATTCGTTGGGCTTGAATTCGACGAATTTGAACGGGCCGATGCCGACCGGTTGTTGCCGCAACTGCGCCGGCGACACGTGGCAGGGATAGATCGGCGTGAACCCCGATGCGAGTAGCGCGATAAAAGCCGGCTGCGGCCGCTTCAATCGGAACGTCACGTCGTAGTCGCCAGTCGCTACGGCATCGTCCAGGTTGCGGTACCAAGCCTTGCGCGGATTGAGCCGCAGCTTCTCGGTGCCTTTGCCTTGCAGCAGGTCGAAGGTGCATTTGACGTCCTTGGCGGTGAAGGGCTTGCCGTCATGCCATTTGACGTCCTGGCGCAACTTGAAGGTCAGCTCCTTGCCATCCTCGCTCCACAACCATTCGCTGGCGAGATCGGGCACGATCGTCTCGATGCTGGTTTGCGGCTTGTGCTGGTCGTACATGACGAGATTATTGAACACGCCCATCGCCGGACCCTGACCGGCGATGGTGGCCTCCTCATGGATCGACATAGAGGCGGGGCTGTCGAAGAAGTACATCTTCAGAACGCCGCCCGGCTTTCTCGCAAATGCGCCGCCGTTTGCCGTCACGCCGCCGAGCAATATACCGGTCAGCGCGAGCGCTCGCGCGAGCAAATTCATCAGCGTTCCATCCCTGTTTTGTTATTCCGACTTCTTCACAGCGTTGGCTACCACCTCGGGATAGGCCCGGAACCAATCGGTTTCCTTGACGAACTTGCCGTCGCGCACCTGGAACACCTGGACCCAGCCGCCGCCCTCATGGTCCTCACCGGTGACTTTGAGCGGCGGGACCAGACCTCCCAGTGTGAAGTCCTGGATCTGCTCGAAGCCCTTCTTGACGTCCTCACCTGTGGGTGGCTTGCCGCCGGTCGCCTTGAGAGCATTGCGGATCGCCTCAACGTGAACCGAGGCCCACAGAATGCCGCGATTGTACATGACCGAGTCGTCCATCGCCTTCGGCGGTTCCTTGCCCTGCGCCTTATACATTGCCTTGATTTCCTGGCGGACCGGGTATTCGTCACCGATGCCGGCGAACGTCAGCGTGTGATAGCCTTCGGCCACCGGCCAACCCCCGGCTGCTAGAACGTCGTGCTCAGACGAGGCCCAAACCAGACCCATCACTTTCGAAAGCGGAAAGCCGACGCGTTTGAATTCTTTGATCGCCAGCGAGGGCGACCGGCCGAACAGATGGGCAATCACGAAGTCGGGTCGGTAACGTTGCGCGATGTCGAGCACTTGCGCGCCCATTTCGACGCCGGGCGGCGGCACGGCAAAGGTCCGAAGCTCGAATTTTTCGAGCTTCTGCAGGTCTTCGATGACCGGCAGCGGTTCGCGTCCCGCCGGGTTGTCATAAAAAACATACGCGATCTTTTTGCCGTCGAGCGTGCCGCCTAATTTCTCCTTCGCAAACTGGATCGCAGCGGCTCCCTGTGACCAGTACGTCGCCGCGACTGGAAAGAGATAGGGAAAGCGTTTTCCGTCGGCCGATGCGGCGATACCAAAACCGGGTGAGGTTCCCGGGATTTTATCCTCGGTCAGAACCTGGCTCAGGGCCTGTACCTGCGGGGTCCCGTAGACCATAATCGAGACCGCGCCTTCGCGCTTTTCCGTTTGATAGGCCTCGACACCCTGTGGGACCTTATACTCGTGGTCGATCTCGATGTATTTGATCCGGTAGCCTTCGACACCGCCCTTTGAGTTCACCAGTTCGTAATAGTCCTGAATCCCAGGGCAGATCGCGATCCCGTTGATTTGGGTGGGCCCGGTGCGATCGCACATACCTCCGACGATGATCTCTCTTTGCTGCGCGGCCAAGTCGCTGATCGCAAAAAGACCAATCGTCACGCCAGCTGCAAGTGCCAGCGCGCCACGCGGGAACCTCCTCATAGTGCCCTCCTGTTCATCGCCTCCTCGATCGCGGCAGTGCCGCCCTTCGGAGGTCACACGTAGAGTGCACCGCGTCCGTCCCTCGCGCAATGAGGTCCTGCAGGTGTTAGCTGGGTTTACCGAAATCGATGCTTAGATTCCGTTAGGTTTCGAACTGTGCTTATTCCAGCTCTTAACGAGGTACGATCGAGCGACCAATCGTAAGCGCCGCGTGGCCATTTCGGTCCGCCACCTGTCCTTTCGTTGGGCTGCGCCGTTCTGGTGGGTGTGCTAGCGTGCCGAAGGGCTAAAGCGGGGCAAACCCGCGGCAGGCCCAGAAC
>VAZF01000548.1 GCA_005888425.1 Alphaproteobacteria bacterium | reverse complement strand
GCGATCAGATTGGGCGCCGGCATCAGCCCATAAGCGGTCTGGTGGTGCTCGTTGACGCCAATCGCGTCAAAGCCGAGCGCCTCGGCATAGACGAGCGCGTCGATGTGGCGGGCGTATTCTTCGGCGCCCTTGACCGGGTCATAGAGGCGGTTCGGCAACACGACCCAGGCCGAGCGGTGCTTTGCCGCCTCTTCGAGATCGAGCGGCCGATACGGCATCAGATGGAAGGAGACAAGCTTCATCGCGCCACTCCCTCCAGAAAGTCGCCGATCTGCCGCGCGACAAACTCGGCGTGTTCGACATGCGGTAGGTGCCCACATTCTTTCACTCTGACGAGCCGCGCCTCGGGCAAGCGCTCCTGCCACAATGCCGCGTAATCGGGCGGCATGATCTTGTCGTCATCGCCCCAGACGATCAGCGCCGGCAGTTTGATACGATGCAGCCACTTTTCGAGATCGGGGTTGAACCAGCGCGGCTGCCACCCGAATTTCGCGACCGTGAAGCGGTTCTTCAGCATGACATCCATCTGCTCGTCGCTTGGCTTCACCGCAAGGATGCGATCGGCGAAGGATTGGTCGTGATAGAGGTTGCGCAGCGCTTCTTCCGGCCCCCAGATGAAATTGTCGCCGCACGGGACGCCTTTGACGCGAAGGCCGGCCGGCGCCAGCTGGACGAGGCTCCTGAACCGCGCGCGGTCGCGGATCAGGATCTCGGCGGCGAGCCAGCCGCCGAGCGAATTGCCGATCAGATGGATGCGGTCGAGTCCCGCCTCCTCGACGAGGTCGAGATAGAACATCGCGAGATCCGGCATCGAGCGGATCCAGGGCGGGTCGTCGGAGCCGCCAAACCCGGGATGCTCCGGCACCAGCAGGTCGTAATGCTCGGCCAGGGCATCGAAGAACGGCAGCCATTGCGGAACGCCACCCGCGCCGTGCAGGAACAATACGGTTGGACCGTTGCCGGCGCGGTGCAATCTGATCCTGACGTCCCGGATCCTGAGCTCGGTCGTTTGCGCCGGCATGCTTCGCTCCCTCTTCTATTTCGCTCTAGGCCGGCTGCAGCGCCGGTGAGGCGGTGGCCGGATTGCCGTCGCAGTCGCCGTCAAGAAGATGGCGGATCCGCGGCACAACCTCCTCGCCAAACAAACGCATCGAGCGCTCGACCGTGTCATATGGCATAGCGCCCAATTTGAAGATCATCGCGAGCCCCATCAGCTCGAGCTGTCCGGCGATCCGCACGATCGTGTCCGCCACCGTCTCCGGGCTGCCGAGGATCACCATGTCGTTCGCGACGATCTGGTCGAAATCCATCGCGTGCAGCATTGGCGCTTGCCGTCGCCAGAAATCGTAGCTGTCGGGGAGCCGACCGCCGTCTGTGAACTGCGTGTAGCGGTTCCACAATTCCCAGTATTGCAGCAGATAGGGCCGCGCCTCGGCCCGAGCCTGCCGATCGCTCTCGCCGACATAGATCTCTCGCATCAGATAGAGCCGCGGCGCCGGCTTGTGCCCATGCGCGATCTGCACCTCGCGATAGAGCGCCTGATCGCGCCTTGCCTGCTCGACCACCGAGTCGATCTGCGCGAACGGGATGTCGTATTGCGCCGCCCAGCGCAGCGAGTCCTCGCTCTGCGCGCTGACGAGAAACGGCGGGTGCGGTTTCTGCACGAGCGGCGGCGCCAGCGGCCCGTTCTTCCGCACGGTCCAATACCGGCCGCGATGCTCGAACTCCTCGTCGGCCCAGACGCGGCGAATGACATCGAAAGCTTCGAGGAACATCTCGCGCGACCGCTGCTGGTCGACATCGAATGCGTCGAATTCCGGCGGACGTAGACCGCGGCCGATCCCCATGTCGAGACGGCCGCCGGTCAAATTGTCGAGAAGCGCCGCCTCCTCGGCGACGAGCAGCGGGTTCCGGAACGGCAGGATATTGACCATGCTCGCAAACCGGATCCGGCCCGTCCGCTGCGCCGCGGCGGCGATCAGCAGGTTCGGCGAGGGCACCGGCGCCGACGGGTTCAGGTGGTGCTCGTAGAACCAGACCTGGTCGATGCCGATGCGCTCGGCCAGCTCGATCTCGTCGAGCTGGCGCCGGAACAGCTCTTCATGTGTCGAATTCTGGCGCGGCGTCGTGGTCGACCAGATGGCGAGCCGCATGCCTCACCTCCCCGGCTCCCCGCGGCGGCTTGCCGCGGCCTTGGCGCCATGCTCCTCGCCTCCGGGCATGCCGTCAATCCGAGGCGAGGCCTCCCCCCTCAGCGCGAGGCAGAGAGGCCGGGGTAACAGCGCTTTGCGGTGGATTACGCCAGGCCTTAAAGGCGTCTGCAATCTTCCACAGGCCGAAACCCCAGAACCCACTCAAGCCGGGTGATCGTGCTGCTCTTGTTGCACTTGCGGAAATCCTCGAAGCCGGTCATTTCGACGACGTAGGTGACGTAAACCAGGCTGCCGACCACAGCGAACGAAAGGCCACGCGCGATGGTGAGGGCGATCCAATCTTGCAGGCTGCGCCTTGGTCGGATGGCGCGGCGACGATTAATGAAAGCGAACAGCCTTAAGGGTGCTGCTGCGATGCCCATGAGCCGTTCCCCCTGCTTATGACGAGCTGAACCTTCCAGCGCGCGGCGACGCGGTCTGACCACCCGTCCTGCAACGCCGGTTTCCGCAACATGCGAGACACCTGCCGCTAGCGCCTCATCTGCCCGGATGTGCCGATCCGGCTCCCCACGAGATCGCAAGCGCCGCCTTCTGGATACTCCGTCCGAGTGCAGCCCCTACAGCAGCCATCATGTGACGAGGGGCTCGGTCTCCCGACGGCATAACGGGCAGTGTCCAATCCTCGTCGAGGACGAATTGCCGAACCTGCTCCTGCTCGGCTGGGTCCATGTCGATTGCGCTGTCCTCGCCCCCGATCCATCGGGCAGCAGCCTGACACCTCGCCCGATGAGGTATTCAAGGTTCGACGGCACCTCCCAAGGTGTCCGCCTGAACAACGCCCTGGCGGTCAGGTAGCGAGCCACCAACTCCGCAGCAGCTTTTGTCTTGGTCATGCGCCCCCCAAGCTTCGGCGACGAAATTGGGCGAGCATGGTTAAGCCGGAGTTTACAGCGACCGCGTAGGCGTCATTTGCGCTGTGGCATTTTTGGGTCCGGCGCGGCCTTTAAGCTGGCATTAACCGTGTCAGCCGTAATCCGCCTTCGGTTTCCCCCGAACGAGCCGGTAATTGGGGGCAGGTATGTTCGGGATGTTACGTCAACTTCTGAAGAATGAGGACGGCTTCACGGCAACCGAGTGCGGATTAATCGCCGCGTTGACGGTGATTTTCCTCGAGGGCTTGCTGACGAGGTTCTGAAGCGTCTCAGAGCCGGACGCCGGGCCGGAACAGGGGATCGCAACCTTCCGGCCCGGGTCTTTTCCAAAAAATGGCTGGGGGACTAGGATTCGCACCTAGACGGGCGGAGTCAGAGTCCGACCTATCTTCTTTTGCTAGAGAGACCGCCTGCGTGGGCTGGAGTCGGCAAAACCGACCGTGATCTCTCTTGGACGAGCGCGGCGGCGCAACACTGTGGACCATCAGCGCAGTGGAGGCGGGAGATTGCGAGCGGGGACCGAACCCCTACGGGATTTACCTGATACCGAGGCGAGCTTCTCGAGTTTATTCTTCTATCGGTAGTAACTCGGGCGTGCCTGTAACCGGAATGCAATTCTGCGCCGGATGCTGGCGCCCGGCGCGGGGGCTATTCGCGGATCTGTACGATCCGGAGACGCCTCGGAGCTGTGCCATGCCCGCCACCACCGCGAGCACCTTTACTGATGGCTCCGATCTTGCGGTGCCGCTGGGATCTGCGCCTGTCAAGGCGCTCGTTAAGACGCCACGCGGCTTCGACGCCGAATTGCTGTGCGTGCCGCCTCGGGATGATACCGAGAGCGGCGGAGGACCTCGGATTCCGCTTCCAGCCCTCATTACGGAGTATTCGGTGCCCTGGGGTTGCCTCGCCGGCGGTGCGCGATGAGCATCAGCGCGATCTGGGAACCGATCGGTTCGGTGCGATTCCGTCCGCTCTGGCTGACGCTCGGGCCGCTTCTCACGGCGATCCTCTACTATCTCGGCGCCGAGGCAGCCTTCGCAATTGGCACGCTGACGCAACAATTCGCGCCGTTCTGGCCGCCGAACG
>VAZF01000547.1 GCA_005888425.1 Alphaproteobacteria bacterium | reverse complement strand
GTCGACGCAGCTCGGCTTTATGGGGACGATCGCCTGCGCCGATATCCGCGCCGATGTGCCGAAGATCGCCTGCCCGACCCTGGTCATCACGACCGAGGAGAGCGGCCTCGCGACGGTCGAAGAAACCCGAGCCTGGCAGCAGCAGATTCGCGATTCCGAGCTCGTCGTATTGCCCGGCAATTCCTATCACGTCGCCGCGACGCATGCCGCCGAGAGCGCCAAGGCCACGCTCGACTTTATCCAGCGCCGCGGCAATTAGGTTTTTTGCACCTGCTTGAGATCACCCCGTATGTGGGCTACATTGTAGCCCAGAGGAGTTTCTCATGACGGCAAATACGGTCGTGCGCGCTCGCATTGACGAGCGGGTCAAGAAGGAAGCGTCAGCGGTTTTGGCGGCGATGGGCCTGACAGTGTCGGATGCCTTTCGCCTATTGCTGACCAAAATCGCCCAAGAGAAGGCCCTACCTTTCGAGCCGCTTGTGCCGAACATGGAGACGATCGAAGCCATGAAAGCAGCGCGTCGAGGTGATGTTACCGAGGTCGATTCGGTAGACGCGTTGCTTCCGAGCCTCAATGCGGACCGTTAGGTATACTGGGCGGTTCAAACGAGATTATCGGCGAGAAAAATCGGGTCGGCATCGGCGGACACTCGATGCTGCTCTCTCTGAAGCCGTACGGCTTCTGGCCAATGATGACCTGCTGCCGCGGCGCTATTTCGATCATGGACTTTCCGGCGAATGGAAGGACTTTCGCGATTGCCACATTAGGCCCGATCTCATTCTGATCTATCGAAAGCCGGATGCGGAAAGCCTTGAGCTTGTACGGCTCGGATCGCACAGCGAGCTGGGATTTTGATCGTCCGCCGCCCGCTCCGGATGCGCCCGGAATACGCGTCGATCCAGCTACTACCGTAGCAATGTTATAATCATTGACATGAGGTGGTCGGAACAGGGACCGGGGCAGCGCCGCGGCTATCACCACGGCAATCTGCGCGAGGCGCTGATCGAGGCGGCGCTCGATCTGATCGCGCGCAAGGGCCCGGCCGGCTTTACCTTTGCCGAGGCGGCGCGCTGGGCCGGGGTCAGCTCCGCCGCGCCCTACCGCCATTTCCGCGACCGCGACGCGCTGATCGCCGATGTCGCCTTGCGCGGCTTCGAGTTGTTTACGGCGCGTCTTGAGGAGGCCTGGAACCACGGCCGGCCCGACGCTTTCCGGGCTTTCGAAAATGTCGGTCACGCCTATCTCGGCTTCGCCCGCGACGAGCCGGCCTATTACTCGGCAATGTTCGAGGCCGGCGTTCCGCTCGACGGCAACCCCGAGCTGCGCGAAGCGGGCGAGGCAGCCTTCGCGGTTTTGCGCAGGGCGGCGGAGACGTTCTGCGCCCGCCTCCCCGCCGAGAAGCGCCCGCCGGCCTTGATGATGAGCCTGCACATCTGGGCCCTGTCGCACGGCATCGCATCGCTCTTTGCGCGTGGCGATGCCGGGCGCCGGAGTCTGCCGATGACACCGGAAGAGCTGCTCGAAGCGGGCGTCCTTGTCTATCTGCGCGGCCTCGGAATCATCGAAGGCGAAACCACCGGCTGATCTTTTTCGAGGCGGTCTTGACAGGCTGCGGGCCTGGTTCTATGTGAATGTGAAATACATTTACATCAGGAGCTTCGGCCATGACGATCGCGGCACGCTTGGACGACATCGGCAAGCCGGCCTGGATCGCTCTGATGATTGCGGGCTTTGTCGTGTGGTGGCCGATCGGCCTCGTCACCTTGGGATTTTTGATAGGGAGCGGTCGCATCATGGGATGCTGGACACACCGCCGGCATGATCGCTGGCAGCGGCGGATGCAGGAAGGAATGGAGCGGATGCAACAGGCGGCGAGCGGCTGGGGTCCCTGGGGATCGGCGCGGGGATCGGGCTGGTGCGGCCCAGGCCGCCAGACCTCGAGCGGTAACGCCGCCTTCGACGAATACCGCAGCGAGACCCTGCGTCGCCTCGAAGACGAGCAGCGCGATTTCCTCGAATTTCTGAACCGCTTGCGTCAGGCCAAGGACAAGGCGGAGTTCGACCAGTTCATGGCCGACCGCGGCCGCCGCCACGACGCGCCGCCGCCACAGCCGCAGGCCTGAGCCGTCACGACGAGCGGTACGGCTCGTCGTAGATCGCGCTGTGGACGATGCCGTCTCCGGTCACATAGCCGCGGTACATCCCGGCGCAATTGAACGGCAGGGCGAGGCTCCCGTCGCGGTCCACCGCGACGAGCCCGCCCGAGCCGCCGGACTCCGCCAATGCCTCGATGACCTCGCGCGCCGCCGCGTCGAGCGGCTGGCCGCGGTGCCGCATCCGGGCGGCGATCTCGAAGGCCGCGCCAAAGCGCATAAAGATTTCGCCGTGGCCGGTCGCTGACACGGCGCAGCTCGCATTATCGGCATAGGTGCCGGCGCCGATGATCGGGCTGTCGCCGATCCGGCCCGGCAATTTGCCGGCGATCCCGCCCGTCGAGGTTGCGGCGGCGAGATTGCCGTCGCGGTCGCGTGCAACAGCGCCGACTGTGCCGTGGCGCAGCGCGTCATCCTCCTCGGGATCCGTATCGGGCAGACCGCGCCGCCGCCGC
>VAZF01000546.1 GCA_005888425.1 Alphaproteobacteria bacterium | reverse complement strand
GAGCATGCCGGCGTCCAACGACACGATCCGGGAAATTGCAAAGGCGCTCCGGCGTCACGTTGATGCGGCGACGCTGGAGAAGGTCGTCAACGAGCTGCTCGATGTGCCAGGTAACAGGAGCTTCCGGGAAGCGATTGAAGCGTTGGCGCGCGAGTTGATGCGGCGGTAAAGGAATCGCTGTGATCGTGCTTCTCCTCCAGCGCATCGGCTTCTCCTTACTCACCGGCGCTCCCCGCTCACGATGAAATCGGCATCCTGCGCGCCGCATTCGGTACAGCGCAATAGCCGCGCCGCCCAATCGAGAACCGGCATGCCAACGCCGTGCTACTGCGGCCTGGGTGGCAATGTCGGGCACTGCCCGTGATCGCAGCTCCGGCGCCAAACAATGCGTCGGACATGGGCAGCGCGCGCCTAGCCTGGCTCACCGGCCCAGACATCCGCGATGACGTCAATCCTGGCGGCGCACACCAGTTGAAGGATCAGCCGGCCGACGGATCAAAAACACCGTCGTGGCGTACGCCTGACACAGAACCACCTCGCCGCGCGTGGGGCCTGGCCCCATCACCAGCACCTTCGCAGGAGAATTCTGCAAGCGAAGGCAGTCATTTAATCAGCAGCTTTTTCATCTTCAATCCGGCATGCTCTCAGTCAAAAACCGGTATGCGACCGCGGCGTGCATGGCGACGCCGACTGCCATTGCATCCTCGTTGAGAATCATCCGGTTGGAGTGGCACGAAGCGACATGATCATGGTCGCTGTGTCCTTCCGGCATGACTCCCAGGAACATCATGCAGCCCGGCATGCGTTGCAACACGTAGGAGAAATCTTCTGCACCCATGAACGGCGCCGGCATCGGGATGTAATTATCCCCGCCCACCAGCTCGGTGGCGATGCGGCGTGCGAAATCCACGAAACCCGCGTCGTTGACCGTGACAGGATAGCCGCGTTTGATGTCAACCTCGCCCTCGCACAGATGCGCCGCGGCGATATTCGTCGCCACCCGACGGATGCCCTGATGCGCGTTATCACGGGCGGCCTCGGATGTCGTCCGCAACGTGCCGAGCATTTCCACCGTCTCGGGGATGATGTTGCTGGCCGTCCCGCCAGCAATCTTGCCGCAGGTCAAGACGATCGGATCGAAGGCGTTACCGCGCCGAGTGACCATGGCGTGCAGCGCCACTCCGATTTCACAGGCAACCGGCACCGGGTCGACTGCCAAATGCGGCATCGAGGCATGGCCGCCACGCCCTCGGACTTTGATTGCCCAGGTATCTACGGCCGCCAACAACGGCCCAGCTCGCCCGGCAATTGCTCCGGCCTTGAAATTGGGAAAGATGTGCAGCGCGAACGCGGCATCGGGTTTGGGATCCGCATCGAGTAGCCCGTCTTCAATCATGCGCCGGGCGCCGGCGTGCCCCTCCTCGCCGGGCTGGAACATAAACTTGATGGTGCCAGGCAACTCGTCGCGATGGCGGTGCAAGGGCTGCGCCGCCGCGACCAGCATGGCCGTGTGCGAATCATGGCCGCAGGCGTGCATGCGTCCGGGGATTTTGCTGGCAAACTCGAGCCCCGTTTCTTCCGGCATCGCCAACGCGTCCATGTCGCCGCGCAACAGGATCGTCCGGCCACTTTGCGACCCCGGCTTGGTGCCAGTCAGTGACACGATGAGACCAGACGTCGATGTCCCACGCACGATCTCGATATCGAGGCCCTGCAAACCGTCGAGCACCGCTTGGGTCGTTAAGGGTAGATCCAGGCCGAGCTCGGGATTTTCATGGATGCGACGGCGCAAGAGAACGGCCGAAGGCAGCAAACCTATTGCTTCGTCAATGAAACGGCTCAAGACCGGGTCGGGCATGGGTATCCTCTCAATCCGAGCGTTATCGGCGGATGGTGGTCAGTTTGAGGTTTTCACACCGAGCATACCGGCGCGTAAGCACGATCGCTACAGCGTGCGGCCGGCACGGTGCCGCCCTGTTCGGCACGCTTTACATTGGAGCGGCCGCGACCCAGCTAAGTTACTGAAAACGCTGTTAGGCGCGAAATTTGCGAGGAGCGTACCCTGCGGGGGG
>VAZF01000545.1 GCA_005888425.1 Alphaproteobacteria bacterium | reverse complement strand
ATCCTCTCGGTTGGCGGATCAAAATTAAACAGGGCTGACCACCTAAGACCACTCATTTGTGGCGCGGTAGGGATCCGCTTTGGGGCAAAACCGGAAGCAGCCGATTTCAACATGGGCTTCCGCTCAGCGCCGCTAGCGAACATAAACCAGGGGGTGCGAGACACGCGTGCCATCGCTTCGGTGCCGCCAACATGCTGTTGGGCAGTACTCCGGGTAGCAGCAACGCGGCGTCGGCCGTGGCGTCAGAACCTTAACCGCTGCTAAAGGACTGCCTTGGCACAATCGGGCCCCGCCGGCGGGCTCACCTGCCGGCGGGACAACCTGCTCTCCACCGCCTGTTTAAGCGGCGGGATGGTTCCTTCGCGAAAGAAATGAGCACAGAGCCCGATATTCGTTCTTGGCCTGCCAGTCAGCGCTCGGAGCATTATCAGGAATTGGCGACCAAGCTCCGCAGAATAGCCGAGGCAGAGAAGGTGCCGGAGCTGCGCGCCCAAATACTCGCGCTCGCACGGCAGTACCAGGAACTCGTAACCGGTCTCCGAACCAAGCGCCGTCTCGTCGGCGGTGCGCAGAAGGAAAACGTGGAGTAGGTCCGGATTACACCAGATCGCGGGCGATCTTCTCCTCCCAGCTGCGCGCGATGACCTCCGCGTTGCCCTCATTCGCGGTCAAGTGCGCCGTGACGATGAAGCTGTCCTTCATCGCCCGAAGTTCGACTGCTGCGCGGACCGCCGCCGTCCAACTCTTCCGCTGCAGCATTGCATGCACGGTAATCGCCGCTTTTGCCGACAACGGATCGGACGCGCCGATTTGATAGATCTGAGCGGCTGAAAAACCGGTCGTGAGATCGATATCTCCGAGATGAACCATCGCCGCGCCGTCGAATTCGCCACCCTCGCTGAAGACGCGACAGACGACGTTGCCACTCGGCGCGTCGCGCTCGATTGTGCGCCGGCGGGTCGATGGTCGACGTACGTTGATCGATTCTCGGGGTCCCTCTTCAGGGGCTGCAAAATTTTGCAGCTCCGCGTCCTCGGGCTGCGGCGGCCGCACCGGCAAGTCGACCGCACTCACACCGGTGTAGATGCCAAGCGTCACAGGCTCAGGTGCGGGCCAGACAAGCGGCCAATAGGAGGTTGCGATAGCGATGCGGAGGCGATGACCGGCGGGAAAGCAGTGGGCTATGTCGTTGAGCTTGATAATCGCCTCGCTGCGTTCGCCGGGCGTAAGCGGAGCGGGAAATTCGTGGCTCTTGCGATGGCAGAGATTGAGCACGCCATAGCTGACCAATGCGGAGGTCCCGTCGGGAAACACATCGTTGAGGCGTACAACTGCCTGGGCTACCGCGCGGTCGCTATCGAAGACGAGCCGGAGCCGGGGCGTGCCGAGGATCTCCAGCGGCTCGCGCAACGGCTCGCAATCAAAGACCAGCGACCAGCTGTCATCCACCCGCTGATCGGTTGGCATTTCATCACCCCTGCCGAAGGCGCACCAACCGCCGCTCGCCAGTCCGGTCATCGGCGGCGAGAGGATCTCGAGCCGCCTCTCGGTCGCGCCCGATTTTGCCAGGGAGCCCCTGGGGTTCAGCGTCAGCGTAAGGCTTTCGATCCGCGGCGACGGCCAGCTCGGCTCTGCAATCCATCGACCCGACCGGATTTGATACTGCGGCTCGGGCGGCACACTATCCTGCATCCAGACACGGAACATGGGCTCAGCCATGATCCCCGTATCGATCCCTTTCAGCCAGTGATCCCACCAGCGCAGCGCCTCCTGAAGGAAGCCGATCGCGGGGCCAGGCAAGGCGTTGTGCGGGTAGGCGTGCGACCAGGGACCGATCAGGCCCTTGCGGGGAACGCTTAGACCTTCGAGCAGGCGCCCAACCGCGTTGGAGTAGCCATCGGCCCAACCGCCGATCGCGTAAACCGGGCAGCGCACGGCGCGATAATCCTCGCAGACGGAGCCGTGCTTCCAATATCCGTCGCGCCGCTGGTGTCGGAGCCAATGAGCCGGGAACAGCACCGCGTTGGCAAGCCGATCCCGCCATATGTCACGCCACCGCTCCCCGACGATTTCGGGATCGGGCGGAAGCGCGTTGTATATCAGGAATGCCGTGCCCCAGATCAGGTTCTCATTCAAAAGACACCCGCCCATGTAGTGGGCGTCATCGGCATAACGATCGTCGGCAGCACAGAGCGTGATGATCGCCTTCAGGGCGCTGGGTGCGCGGGCAGCGACTTGCAGCGAATTGAAGCCGCCCCAGGAGATCCCGAACATTCCCACCGAGCCATTGCACCAGGGCTGGGCCGCGAGCCAGGTGATGACCGCGACCGCATCATCGAGTTCTCGTTCCGTGTACTCGTCGAAGGTCAGCCCTTCGGAATCACCCGCACCGCGAATATCGACGCGGATGCTGGCGTAGCCGTGACCAGCGAAATAGTAATGCATGGGTCCGTCACGGCCGCGCATGAAATCGCGCTTGCGGTAGGGAAGGTATTCGAGGAGCGCCGGCACTGGCCGGTGCGCCGCATCCGCGGGCAGCCACATTCGTGCGGCAAGCCGCGTCCCGTCGGAGAGCGGGAGCCATTCGTTCTCGACAACCCGCACCCGACTCGGCAACTCGGCAACAGTCTTCATGGCGGGTCTTTTATCAGGAACGCTTGAAGCAGGTCAGCGCCTCGAAATCATCCCTGGGCGGCTCTGTTCGTCGGGCGCTTCTGAGCGACTCTCTTGGTGCGGCCTCGCTGGGCGGCTCTCTTGGTGCGGCTTTCGTGGGGTACGCGCATACGGCCTACCGACCGGAATCGCGAGGCCAAGCGGTCGCGCACCTCAAAACCGACATCCAGATCCGAGCAGTTGACAATGGCCAGACGGAAGCCGCCGGGCGGCATCGCATGGGCTTCGAGTGGTTTGTCGTCCCGGAATGTGATCTGAATGCTGGAAACCTCGGGATACTCATCGATCAATCCGTGGACCCGGGTGCGGTCGA
>VAZF01000544.1 GCA_005888425.1 Alphaproteobacteria bacterium | reverse complement strand
ACATCGTGTTGGGCGTCGGGCTGGCCGGTGGGCGCGCCGAATTGTCGCTGGAACGGGTTGCGATCAATGTCGACGATGCGCGCATCCCCGACAAGGACGGGCAGCAGCCGATCGACCGTCCGATCGTTGCCGGCGGCCCGGCCGCCTATTTCACAGGGCTGCCGGTCAAGCGGGCGGTGGCGGCGTTGCGTGAGGCCGGGTTGCCGGCGATCGTCTCGAACACCGCCGGCACCTTTGTCTGCAATCATATCTTCTACGGGCTGATGCACCTTGTCGCGAACCGCCGGTTGCCGGTGCGCGGCGGCTTTCTGCATGTGCCCTATCTGCCGGAACAGGCCGCCGGCCTCGCCGGTATCCAGGTGCCCTCGATGGCGCTCGATGATATCGTTCGCGGCATCGAGATCATCCTGCGGGTGGCAGCGGCGCACAGCGAGGATATCGTTGCCGCCGAAGGCGCGATCGCCTGACCCGCGAGGATGCCTGACATCGGGCTGAGATCGGGCGGTGAAGCGGCCGCGCCGGGCGTGTTATAAGCGGCATCGGCCGGCGCGCGATCGTCGTCGCGCCGAGCGGGAGATAGAGCCATGGTCGCTTATCACGACGCCAATGTCGTGGTCACCGGCGGGACCGGCGCGTTGGGGACCGCCGTCGTCGGCGCGCTGCGCGCCGCCGGCGCGGTGTGCCATGTGACGAACATGGTCGCCGCCGAACTCGAAAAATATCCGCACCGCAACGATCCGGGCGTCCATATCACGACCGGCCTCGACCTCGCCGATGAGGCCGCGGTGCGCCGGTTTTACACGAGCCTGCCGCCGCTCTGGGGGTCGGTCCATCTCGCGGGCGGGTTTGCGATGTCGCCGATTGCCGAGACCTCAGCGGTCGATTTTGCCGACCAGTTCCAGATGAACGCGCTGTCGTCCTTTCTGTGCTCGGCGGCGGCGATCCGCGCGATCCGCAGCCGCGGCGAACTCGGCCCCGGCGGCGCCAAGGGCGGACGCATCGTCAATGTGGCGGCGCGGCCGGGGCTGGAGCCGCGGCTCGGCTCCGGCATGGTCGCCTATGCCACCGCCAAGGCGGCCGTCGCGGCAATGACTGAGGCGCTCGCCCAGGAAACCGCGGGCGAGGAGATCTGGATCAACGCGGTGGCGCCCTCGGTGCTCGACACGCCGGCCAACCGCAAGGCAATGCCCGAGGCGGATTTCGCTAGCTGGGTCGCGCCATCGGCAGTCGCCGAGGTCATCGCGTTTCTCGCCTCGCCCGACAATCGCGTGACCCGCGGCGCGGTAATCCCGGTTTACGGCGGTGCGTGACATCGAGACGAGGAGGGACCTCATGGCAAAAGGCATTCTGATTGCGACGATGAATATCGGCGGCGCGGCCGAGGACGAGTTTCACGACTGGTACGACACCGAGCACCTGCCGGAGCGGCAGCGCGTCCCGGGCTTTCTGCTCTGCCAGCGCTGGATCGGCGCGCAGGACCCGAAGATCTCCGTCGCGACCTATGATCTCGACACGATCGGCGTGTTGCAGAGCCCGGGCTATCGCGCGATCGGCGGCGAGAACCTGTCGCCCTGGTCGAAGCGGGTGACGAGCCGGGTCGAGCGGCTGATGCGGTTCGAGGGCGAGCAGGTCCTGCCCGGCGACACGCTGCCGCCCGACAATGCCGGCGGCCTGTTGCTCAACGCAATGAATGTCGAGCCAGCGCACGAGGCCGAGTTCAACGAATGGTACAACACCGAGCACATCCCGATGCTCGCAGCGGTGCCGGGCGTGTTATGCGCGCGCCGCTTCCGCGCGACGAGCGCCAACCGCCGCTATGTCGCGCTCTATCACCTGGTCTCGCCCGAGGTGCAAGCCACGGCGGCATGGAAAAGCGCAGCCGACACGGAATGGACGCGCAAGCTGCGGCCCTATTTCCGCGACCATCTGCGCCTCGTCTGCAAGCGCTACACCCGCGCCGGCTGACACATCTTCCCTCTCCCGCATCGCGCGGATCTGGCGTGTGTCCGAATAAGGCTGCATGACCTTGGAGCGTCCTTCGACACGCGCCTCGGCTGCGCCGCGGCGCTGCTCAGGATGAGGTCTGTTTGGTGATGGCATAAATAAGATTTCCTCATCCTGAGCGCGACTCCGGACTTGTTCCGGAGGAGCAGTCGAAGGACGCAGGGTGGCCGATCCAGCCCCTTTCTCAGAGTTTGCCGCGAGCCCGCGGTGCGGGAGAGGGGCTAATCTGCGGCGATGTCCGACCTGATCTCGTACGGGTTTCTGACGCCGCCGGCCGTGCTCATTTTGTTGAGCCTTGCCGGAGCGCTGCTCGCGTTGCGCTGGCGCGGATTCGGCGTCGCGCTCGTCATCCTGTCCTCGGCGGCGCTCTATCTGCTCGCGACGCCACTCGTTGCGTCGACCCTACTGCATGAAGTCGAGCTCGGCATTCCCGAGAGCACGGCGCTGAGCAGTGCGCAGGCGATTGTCGTCCTGGGAGCGGGCGTGCATTTGGGCAATGCCGCGTCGGCGCCGGACACGCTGGGGTCGCTGTCGCTCGAGCGCGTCGTCTACGCCGCCGAGGCCTATCGCCGCTTGCATCTGCCGGTCGCGGTCAGCGGCGGCCGGGTGTACCCGGCGCAGACAGCCGAGGCGGTGCTGATGCGGGCCGCACTCGACCGCGATTTCGGCGTGCCGGTCGCGTGGAGCGACGACCAGTCGCGCACGACTTACGAGAATGCATTCTACACCGCGCGGCTCGTCAACCCCGAGCGCATCGCGGCGGTCGTCGTCGTGACGCATGCCTGGCACCTGCCACGCGCGCTCTGGGCGTTCGAGCGCGCCGGTCTGCACGCCTTGCCGTGGCCCGTGCCGCGCGATTTTGTCCGGCTACGACGGATCGACGATGTG
>VAZF01000543.1 GCA_005888425.1 Alphaproteobacteria bacterium | reverse complement strand
GGTCTGCCGCGCGATTTTATACTGGTTCTGCACCCAAGTTTAATTGCCCGAAGGCCGACCGAAGAGTTTCCCTGATGTAGCTCGGAGCTAAATGGGCATAATGCTTCTCGGTCATCCGCGTGTCTCTGTGGCCCAGCTGGCTCGCGATAACGGTCAATGGCGCGCCGCGCATGACCAGTCGGCTAGCATAGGTATGACGCAGAATGTGAAAACCGATCGCCGGAACAATGCCGGCTCGGTCGCATGCATCCCGCATGAATCTAATCTGGTTGCTGCTGCCCCAGGCTCCCCCATTCTTTCGGACAAAAATCAAATTGGAGCTGCGCTTGTCTGCCACGGCAGCCGCAAAAAGCTTTTGCCCTTCGTCCGTCAAGAAAATATGCCGCGATTTTCCGGATTTCGAGCGCGGAATGTTTACGGTTGCCGCCATCGCGTCGAAATCACCGACCCGCATTTCAGCCAGCTCACCGTAGCGTGCCCCGGTCAATAAGGCGGCGGTAACCAACTCCCGGAACGCGGCGTCGCAAGCGACAACGAGCGCCTTCGCCTCCTTATCATTGAGATAGCGAATCTTCGACGCCGAGACATCGCGGTACGCCTTGACTGCCTCCCATGCCGCCTTCGATCTAACCTTCTCGTGCTGGTAGGCCAAGCTGAGTGCGGCTTTGAGCACGGTCAGAATGCGGTTCGCGCTCTCTTTCCGTCGGCGAAGCCCTTCGGCCGAGCTATCGAGCTCACGGTATTTCGGTGGCTGACCCCTCCCGCTACGGACCCGAGGTGGCGCCTTAGCAAGGTGATCGAGCCAGCTCTCGATTTTAGCTCTGGTGAGCTTTTCTAGCTCGAGGCTGCCGAGAATCGGTCGGATGTGCGCTGTCACGGTGTGCCGGAGGCGGCCCACGGCTTTGCCGCCGCGCCGCACGTAATCGCGCTCGTAATCATCGAGGGCGTCTGAGACCGTATAACGGACCAGAGGATCTGGATATCCGGCATCCGCGAGCGCTCGCGCCGTGAACCAGGCCCGCGCCTGCTCCTGCGCCTGGCCAAAAGTGAGGATCGCGACCCCATCCGCGTCGGCCACATCGTCTGCGGCGCCAAGCTTGGTCTCTTGGTATCGGCCATGGCCGATAAACCGTCGGGCGCTCCAGGAGCCAGTGCGCGAGCCCCGGTAGTACCCCAGATGCAAGCCTTGCAAAATCAGGCGGTAATGCGGCCGCTTGCGTGCTGGCAAATTCGCCCGCGCTGTCCGGGTCGCGAGATAGGCATCCTTGACGGTACGAGCCATGCACCCAGGCTAGCAGAATTTCCCTAACTTTTCCCGAATATCCAGGAGCGTCGTGAGTGAAAGCCGGTGGATGGTCATGGACGGGATTATAGCATTATCAATAGCTTGTCGATCCCACTAGCGTCCACTGCTGACCCAGAATACACTCTTTCACGGCGGCAACACCGGTTCGAATCCGGTTGGGGACGCCATAAACATGCGGCGCCGGCACCCGATTGCGGCGCTAGGTCCCACGCCGATAAACGGATGTCTGCCGCTGGGCACGGCCCCTCGACACGGTTAGTCTGTGCTTGTCCTTTGCCGTGTAGGCAAACCTGCAGCCTCGACCGGAGGAGCCCCCATGTCCGACAACACCTTGTCGCCGCGCATCGAGCAGTTCGCGCCGGAGTTGGAGCATATCGTCTCGGCCTCGGAGCGGATCGAATATCTCGCCGACGGCTATGGCGGCGCGCAAGGCCCGGCCGAGGGGCCGCTATGGTGGAAGGAAGGCGGCTATCTCCTGTTCAGCGATATCCACAACAACCGGCGCATGAAGTACCAGCCCGGCGCCGGCGTCTCGCTGTTCCAGGAACCGACCAACCGCGCCAACGGCCTGACCCGCGATCTGCAGGGGCGGCTCATCGCCTGCGAGCATGACAGCCGCCGTGTGACACGTCAGGAGCTCGACGGCAGCATCACCGTTATCGCCAACAGCTTCCAGGGGCGCCGGCTGAACCGGCCGAACGATGTCGTCGTCAAATCCGACGGCTGCATCTATTTCACCGATCCGTGGACCAGCCCCGCCGCCCCGGAGCAGTGGGATCTGACCTTCGCCGGGGTCTATCGGGTGACGCCTGATCTCGGCACGCTGAGCCTGCTGATCGGCGATTTCGTACTGCCGAACGGGCTTGCCTTCTCGCCCGACGAGAGCGTCCTTTACATCAACGACACGCGCCGCGGCCATATCCGCGCCTTCGACTTGCTGCCGAGCGGCATGCTCGCCAAGCACACCGACCGGATTTTTGCTGATCTGCGCGGCCCCGAGCCGGGCGTGCCGGACGGTATGAAGGTTGATGTTCAAGGGAACGTCTATTGCGGCGGAGCCGGCGGCATCTGGATCATGGACAAGACCGGCAGGAAGCTCGGCCGGATCACGCACGGCGCGCCGGCGACCACCAATCTCGCCTTTGGCGGCGACGACTGGAAGACGATCTACTTCACCAGCCGCAACCATCTAGGCTCGGTGAAGGTAAAGGTGCCCGGGGTGCCGGTGCCGGTCGCCACGACATAAGGCGCGGTTGGCTGGTGACAAGATTCCGAGCGCGCTGAGGGATTTGCACCTCTAGAAAGACGCGTGAGCGGGCTCTTCGGATCAAAAGGATAAGCCGGATGCTGATCGTCGATGGCCAGATTCATCTCTGGGAAAAGGGGACGCCCTCCCCGCAACATCGTCAGGAGCCGTTCTCCGCGGAACAAGCGATCACCGCGATGGACGAAGCCGGCGTCGATCGGGCGCTGGTCCACCCGGTGCTGTGGGATCCGGACTCCAACGAACTGGCCATCGAAGCGGTGCGGAACTACCCCGGCCGCTTCGCCATCATGGGATGGTTCTATCTCGACGACCCGAACGGCGCCGACCTCGTCGCGCATTGGAAGGAGCGCCCGGGTATGCTTGGCC
>VAZF01000542.1 GCA_005888425.1 Alphaproteobacteria bacterium | reverse complement strand
GCGGCGAGGCGGCCTATCGCTTCCAGCCCGAGCTGCGGACGTTGGCCAAATACCCCAACATCGCGGTCAAGGCGACCGGTCAGCCCGGCTACGCGGAAGACGCCTACCCGTTTCGCAGCTTCCATGAGCACCTGCACCGCTGCTTCGACGCGTTCGGCCCTGACCGGATGTTCTGGGGCACCGACATCACCCGGATGCCGTGTTCCTGGCGGCAATGCGTGACCGTGTTCACCGAGGAACTGC
>VAZF01000541.1 GCA_005888425.1 Alphaproteobacteria bacterium | reverse complement strand
AACCCAATCGAGCACGATCTGGGTCAGCCGGTTCAGGCGATAGGCGATCACCATCGGCACCCGGGCGAGCGCAAGCTCGAGCGCCACCGTCCCTGATGCTGCCATCGCTGCCCGGCTCGCCGCGAACGCATCGTATTTTGCCGCGGCGCCGCGCAACACGATCGGACGGCCCGGCCAATCGGCGATCCCCGCCGTGACCTCATCCGCCACAGTCTCAACGGTCGGCACCGCGACACGGAACGGGTCAATCATCGGGTCCAACTGGCGCAACGCCGAGCCGAATACCGGCAAGAGCCGCCGCACCTCACCGCCGCGGCTCCCCGGCAGCACGGTCAGGACAAGCTCGTCCTCCGCGATGCCGTGGATGGCGCGGAACCGCGCCGCGTCGCCCCGGTCGGCGCCGCTCTCGATAACCGGATGCCCGACATAGCTGCAGGCCAGCCCGACGGCCTCGAAATAAGGCGGCTCGAATGGAAGCAGTGTCAGCAGATGGTCGTACCAGCGCGCCATGCGGCGCGCCCGACCGGGGCGCCACGCCCACACCATCGGCGCGACGTAGTGAATGAGCGGCAGCCGCTCGCCGTGACGGCGAAGCCGGTGCGCGATGCGCCAGCTGAAACCGGAACTGTCGATGGTCACGACGGCATCGGGCCGCAATTGTCGGATCGCCTGCACAGTCTCGCGCACCCGGCGCAGGATGAGGGGCGCGCGGGGCAACACCTCGGCGATCCCGGCGACCGCAAGATCGGACAGCGGCACGAGGCTCGCGAAGCCCTGCTCGGCCATGCTCTCGCCGCCGATCCCGGCAACCCGCACCCGGCCGCCGGTTCGCTTGCGCAATGCCCGGATCAGCGCGCCCCCGAGCGCATCGCCCGAAGGCTCCCCGGCCACGATGAAGATGAACGGCGCCTCCCCGCCGCTCTCGGTCATAGCGTTGGGGTCACGATGCCGCGGTCATGTCGCGGCAACACCAATCACGAAAAGGCCCGCCTCGTCGGCGGCGCGGACCAGCTCGGCGCGATCGATCACGAGCGTCATGCCGGCTTCCGCCGCAATCCCGCGCAGGCCGGAAGCGGCGGCGAGAGCGACCGTCCTGGGCCCAATCGTCGGCCGGTCGGCGCGGCGCTCCTGCCCGGGCTTCGCCATTTTGACAAGGATGCCGCCTAGCCCTTCGCGGCGCAGCGCGGCGCAGCGCCGCAACAATTCGTCGGTGCCTTCGGCTGCTTCGACGCCGAGAACGAGCCCCTGCTGCACGATGACGGCTTGACCGATATCCAGCGCGCCGAGCGCGTGCGCGACGCGCATCCCGTGCTCGATGTCGGCTTTGGCGTCGTCGTCCGGCTTATGGCGGCCCAGCGGACCCACCGGCATCAAGTTGTCGGTGCCCAGAATGTCCTCGGCGCCGACCACGCGAAACCCCTCGCGCTCCAATTCCTTGACGATCGCCGACAGCAACCCGTCATCGCCGAGAGCACGATAACCGACCCGGGCGAAGAATTTGGCGGCGCGCCAATCCGGCAGCAATGCCGTGAGCGACGGCCGGCGCACGCCGCCTGCCAGCACGAGATCGGTCACCGAATTGGCGCGCAGGAGGTCGAGCGCCTTTGCCGCGGCCCCGATGCGGCACCAGGCATGCGGGACGTCCGCGACGGTCGCCTCGTCGGCTTCACCTTGAAGAGCGAGCACGAAAACCGGGCGGCCGGCCGCGCGGCAGTTTTCGACGAGGCGGCGGGGCAGCGCGCCGCTGCCGGCGATAATACCAAGCGGGCCGGCTCTAGCCGCCATTCGGGCCTTTTGGCTGACAGATCGCGCGCGTCGAGTCGGCCCGGATAAAGGCGATGATATCGTCGACCGGGGCGACGCCGCCGAAGCGCTCGGCCATTTCTGTGACCCGGTCGTTGAAAGTGCCGTCGGCCGAGAACAGAAACTGATAGGCGCTGCGCAGCGTCTGGATGTCCTCGCGACTAAAGCCGCGGCGCTGCATGCCGATGATGTTGAGCCCACTGAGGCGGGCGCGGTCGCCCATGACTTGGCCATAGGGAATGACGTCGCGCTCGACACCGGACATACCGCCAATCATCGCATGCTGCCCGATCCGCACGAATTGGTGCACCGCCGAGAGGCCGCCCAAGAGGGCATAATCCTCGACGACAACATGGCCGGCCAGGGTCGCGTTGTTCGCCATGATGACATGGTCGCCGATCTGGCAGTCATGCGCGACGTGAGCGCCCACCATGAACAGGCCGTGGTCGCCAACGCGGGTCACCATGCCGCCGCCTTCGGTGCCGGGATTCATCGTCACGTGTTCGCGGATCGTGTTATGGCGGCCGATCACGAGACGCGATTTCTCGCCGCGGTATTTCAAATCCTGGGGCTCGAGGCCGATCGAGGCGAAGGGGAAGATGCGCGTCTTTTCGCCGATCGTTGTGCGCCCGTCGACGACGATATGGGCGATGAGGGTGACACCCGCCCCGAGCACGACCTCCTCGCCGACGACGCAGTAAGGACCGATCGAGACATCCTCGGCCAATGTCGCCCCCGGCGCGACGATCGCGGTGGGGTGGATCTGCGGCATCGGCTGCCTAATCGTCGAGGATCATGGCGGCGAAGATCGCCTCGGCCATCAATTGGCCGCCCACCTCGGCGCGGCCCTCGAACTTCCAGACATTGCCGCGGTTGCGCTGCTTGGTGACATGCACATGGAGGCAATCGCCGGGAAACACCGGCCGGCGGAAGCGGGCGTTGTCGACACTCATGAAGTAGACGAGCTTGCCTTCCGCCTCGCGCCCGAGGGTATGAACAACGAGAACGGCCGCGGTCTGCGCCATTGCCTCGATGATCAGGACGCCCGGCATGACCGGACGGACCGGGAAATGGCCCTGGAAATACTGCTCGTTGATCGAGACGTTCTTGATGCCGGTGGCGCGCACATTGGCCACTGCGTCAACAATCTTGTCGATCATCAGAAACGGGTGGCGGTGCGGGATCATTTCCATGATCCGCTGAATATCCATCTGGACGGCCTGTTCCTCGGCGAGGGCCGGATCGATCATCACCCGTTCTTCTTCCTTGCGAGACGCTGCAGGATCGCGACCTGTTTCATAAACGAGGCTATCGGCACCGCCGGAATGCCGCAAACAGTTTCACCCGACGCCACATCGCGCATCAGCCCGGCCTTGGCCGCGATGCGCGCGCCGCTGCCAATATCCAAATGACCCGCGAGGCCGGCCTGCCCTCCCGCCATAACAAAGTCGCCGAGCTTCGTGCTGCCGGATATCCCGACCTGACCGGCCAGGATGCAACCCCGGCCGAGCACGACATTGTGCCCGATCTGGACCAGATTATCGA
>VAZF01000540.1 GCA_005888425.1 Alphaproteobacteria bacterium | reverse complement strand
GAGCTTTGTCGCATAGAGCGCCTCGGGCGAGATCAGCGACAGCCTCTTTGCCCAGGCGAGGCTCTTCTCGCGCAATTCGGCGAGCGGCACGACGCGGTTGACCATGCCGATGTCGACAGCGGTCCGAGCGTCGATCGCATCGCCGAAATACAACAGTTCGCGCGCTCGCTTGTAGCCGATGATCGCCGGCATGACGATCGCGGGTCCAACGCTCGAAAACCGCACCTCCGGCTCGGCGAAAGTGGCGCTGTCGGCGGCAATCGTCAGATCGCACAGCATGACCAGCTCGCAGCCGCCGCCCATGACATGCCCCTGCACCGCGGCGATGACCGGCTTTTTCATATGCCAAGGGGTCATCTCGAATGCGAGTTGCGGGGCCAGATGCTTGTGCGCCTTGATCGGGTCGCTGCGCCACTCCGGGCTGGCGGGCCCGGCGCCAATATCGTAGCCGGCGCAGAAGCTGCGGCCCTCGGCGCGCAACAAGACGACGCTGGTCGCCGGCTCCTCGTCGGCCCGGGCAAAGGCACCGAGCAATTGCTGCATAAGCTCGGGGCTGATCGCGTTGAGCTTGTCCGGCCGGTTCAGCGTGATGACGCTGACCTTGTCGTCGATCTCGTAGAGCACCACGGTTTCGGCCACGACCGCCTCCTGCTCGCTGCCTCTGCGGCTGTGCGGTACGATCTCACGCGGCAATGGCCGAGAAAACCCCTCTGCTGCGTCGCCTCAGGCTTATCCGACCCTAAAAGAAGATCCGCCCTACAAGCTGGACCTGCAGCTCGCTCGCATTCGGGTTGAGCCCCGCGATGACCCGCGAGGCGCGCGAGCTGTCGACCTGGATCAGCTCGGTCGCGAGGCGGAACCAGCGGATTGGGGTCCAACTGCCGGACAAGGTGAAGGCGCGGCCGTGCTCGCCCGATCCGTGCGGCCCGAAAGATGTGCGCAGCTCGGTCGCAAACACATCGACCCGGCCGGCGACACGGAACTCGCCGAAATAATACCCGGCCAGGAGGTAAGCCGATTGGAAGTCGGTGGTGCTGTGGAAACCGTCGAAGGGCTGGATGTCGGTATTGCCGAACATCGCCTGGCTCAAAATGACGATGTCGCCGAGATAGGTTTCGAGACCCAGGCTCGTGAATTTTGTGCGCCAGCCAAAATCGCTGCCGATGTGCCGAGCCGGATCGGCGCGGTTGTCGTAGCGGAGCACGGTCAGCCGGCCAAGCCCATCCTGCCGCGCCGAGGCGCCAAGATAATAGCCCGGCCGGCTGTCGACTTCCTTCCACGGTTCTTCGCGCAGCGGCGGCGTTTTTCCCAGCGACAGGGCCACCGCATCCGGCTGGCGCGCTTCGCCGAAGAGCCCGATCGGGCGGCTATCGAATGCCCAGCCGCGGTTTGCTAAGAGTGTCCCGGTCGGGTCGTTGAAGCCGAACGCCGCGCCGGTCAACCCGAGCGCCCCGTCCGGATAGCGCCATTCGAACGTGCTTTCGCCGCCGATCGTGCGCAGCTCGTCGCCGACCCAGGAATTTATCGCCGAGGGAGTCAGAGTCCACGGGCTTGTCCACCCGACGCTTTCATTTTCCAGCGAGATGGGCGGGAAGAAAGCACCGAGCTTGATCGACCACAGCCGATCAGCCGTCGCGATCGGCTGATAACGGCCATAGGCTTCCAGCACATCGAACGGGGCATGCTGGTCGGGCGAGGCACGCACGGTAGCGAAGACAAAAGCGCTCGGATCCAAGGTGAGCCGCAGATCGGCGACCCCTTGGCTGACCAAAGCCGGGCTCTGTCCCCCGCCGCCGCCATTGTCGAGCTTGCCGAATCCGCCCTTCAGCCAAGATTTGTCGTGGGACGGGATGACGAGGCCGCCATCGAGAAAGCCGTTCGCCGAAAACTCCTGGGCTTCCGCCGTGCACGCAGAAGCGAGCAGGACGCCGCCGAACAGCCAGGTTGCGCGCGGCCTCATAACGAGCATGCTAGCAGAATGAGCCGCTCCCCATTACGCCAAGGCGACGCCTCGCCGCCGCCAATCACCGCAAACTTGCGGGCGCGCTGGGTCTGGATCGTTGCCTTCCTGCTGCTCGCCGCGGCCGCGGAGCTCGCGGGCGCCGCCGCGACGCACCGAATCGTTCAGAAGGGACGCGCCTTCGGCGTCGGCGAGATCGCGATCAATCGCGGAGACACCCTTCTCTTTACGAATGAAGATGAATTCCTCCACCAGATCTATGTCGCCTCTGGCGGCATGACCTTTGACTCGAACGAGCAGCCGCCCGGCCAGACAATCGACGTTCATTTTCCGAGCTCCGGCGCCTTTACGGTCCGCTGCCATATTCATCCCAAGATGCTGCTGACCGTGCACGTTCAGTAAGCCGACCCGTGGGTAAACCAAAGCTTAAGAAATTTACGGCAAAAGCTATGTATCGCCACAATTGTCTTTGGGTCGGAGGCCTCCGCGCATTTCGCCAGCCTTAAGAAGCAGTTACCCCGGGCGGGTACGCTTCGCAGCCTCGATCGGCACGGCCATCTTCGGCGCCTTTGTCGCGATGGTTTTGCTGATCGCGGCATTGGGCGGGTATGGCCTTTACGTGCTTCAGGCCGCCGGCGGCTTTGTCGTCGAGGTCTACGACCGGCCGCTGATGGCAATCAATTACGGCCGCGCCGCGAGCCTCGATTTTGCCGAGATGGACAAAGAGGTGATGCGCCGCGAGGCCGCCGGCACCGACCGTGAACGCGCCGCGATCGACGCGAAGATCGATCATCTGGGAAAGCTCTTCAACGAAGACCTGGCCGTCGCGGCGGCGCGGTCGCTGCATGATGACGAGCAGGGCGCCCTGGGTCAGATCCACGACCTGGTCGCCCGCTGGAACGAGCTGCGCCGCGAGCCGTGGGCTGTCTACAGCAGGGATCTCGGGCCGCTTGCGGCAAAAATCGTGGAGCGGTTCGACGTCCTCGCCGAGCTCGCCACGGGGCACAGCTTCGTGCAGCGCCGCAGGGTCGTGTCCGATGTCGAGTTTTTCCAATATACGAGCGCCGGCGCGCTGCTGCTGGCGCTCCTCCTGGCCGCCGGGATCACCCTCGTCCTGGGGCGGCGCATCATCCGCCCGCTGCGCGAGGCGGCGACAATCGCCGACCGCATCGCCGCGGGCGAATTGCAGGCGCCGATCCCGTCGGGCGGCCAGGACGAGACCGGCATGCTGCTGCGCTCTATGACGGTAATGCAGCAGAATATTCGCGAGATGGTCGAGCGGGAACAGGCGCAGCGGCGCTCGGCTCAGAACCGGCTCGCCGAAGCGCTGGAGAACTCGCGCGAGGCGGTGGTGCTGGTCGATGCCGAAGACCGCATCGTCATCGCCAACTCGCAGCTCGCAAACTTCTTCCCGCAACTC
>VAZF01000539.1 GCA_005888425.1 Alphaproteobacteria bacterium | reverse complement strand
GAACGGCCGGTCCTTGGCCCGCTCCGGCTGCGGGATGTAGGCGTCCACCGCGTCCATCAGCTCCTGGATCGACTTGGCGCCGGTCTCCGGGTCCTTGCCCTCCAAGGCCGCCAAGGCCGAGCCCTTGACCACCGGGATGTCGTCGCCCGGAAAGCCGTAGGACGACAACAGCTCGCGCATCTCCAGCTCGACCAGCTCGATCAGCTCCGGGTCGTCCACCATGTCGATCTTGTTCATGTAGACGACCAAGGACGGCACGCCGACCTGGCGGGCCAACAGGATGTGCTCGCGGGTCTGCGGCATCGGCCCGTCGGCCGCCGAGACCACCAGGATCGCGCCATCCATCTGCGCCGCCCCGGTGATCATGTTCTTGATGTAATCGGCATGACCCGGGCAATCGACATGCGCGTAATGCCGCTTCGCCGTCTCGTACTCGACATGCGCGGTCGAGATCGTGATGCCGCGAGCCCGCTCCTCCGGCGCCTTGTCGATCTGGTCATAGGCGGTAAAGGTCGCGCCGCCCGTCTCCGCCAAAATCTTGGTGATCGCCGCCGTCAAGGTCGTCTTGCCATGGTCGATGTGACCGATCGTCCCGATGTTGCAATGCGGCTTGGTCCGCGCAAACTTTGCCTTACCCATCGCTGCGGCTTCCTATGAGAAAGAGAAAGAGGATCTGCTGTAAAACCCTGGAGCGGGTGATGGGAATCGAACCCACGTAGCCAGCTTGGAAGGCTGGAGCTCTACCATTGAGCTACACCCGCGTGTAATTCGCTCCGCCGATTTAGGCCGTCTGCCGTGTGCCACTCCGGTCCCAAGGCCCCTCGGTTCCTGGCGACGCGAAGCGCTGGTGGAGGGGGTAGGATTCGAACCTACGTAGGCATCCGCCGGCAGATTTACAGTCTGCTGCCTTTAACCACTCGGCCACCCCTCCGCGATCGCGCGCCACCGATGTCGCGCCGCCAACCTCGTATTACTGGGGGCCGCGGCACGCGCAGATAAGCGCTTCACCCGGGTTTGTCAACACGCCGGGGCGGCCGTTTGCACCACCTCTGGCCGGCGGGTTGCCCGCGTGGTAGAGGCGCTCTCGGCGGCGCATCCGACCGCCGGTATTTGCCAACGAGCCGCCTGTGCGACCGCAGCGCCCGCCGCAACACGAATCTCGCCGACGCCCGTTCAGACGGGGCGCAGACACCCGCAAGGCCGCGCGCGACGAAGATGGTCAAACCGTCGGCCGCACACGGAGCAGGGGCGGCGACAATTGGCTGTATGGCCGACACGCGGTCAGCTTGGCGCTCGCCAATCCGGCGCGGCGCTGGCGCCGGCTTGTCGTGCTCGCGGGCCAAGAGAGCGAGGCGGCCGCGCTGGTTGCCGCCGCCGTAGCCGAGCGGCACGGCGGTGGCGAGCCAGTCGAGGTGCTCGACCGCGCCGCCTTCGACCGGTTGTTACCGCAAGGCGCCGTGCATCAGGGCTGGGCTCTCGAAGTTGAGCCGCTCGAAAACGCCGATCTCGAGGATGTGCTGCGCGCGGTTGAGGTGACACAAGGCCGTGTGATCGTCCTCGTGCTCGATCAGGTCACCGGCGCTCGACATCGTCCCGATGGTCCGCGCCGTCAACCTTGCGCGCGCGCTGGACCGGCTGAAGGAGGCGGGGTTCTGGTGCTGCGGGCTCGACGAGGCTTCGCCGGCGCCGCTTGCGAGCCTCGATCTCGGCCAACGCGTCGTTCTGGTGCTCGGCTCGGAAGGCGGCGGACTGCGCCGTCTGCTGCGCGAGCGCTGCGCTTACCTGGGGCGGCTGCCGACTCGGCCGGAATTGCCGAGCCTTAATGTCTCGAACGCCGCGGCGGTCGCGCTTTACGAGCTGGTGCGCGGCGGGACAGGGACGGCGGCGCGATGACCGACATTTATGTCGATGCCGATGCCTGCCCGGTGCGTGAGGAGGTGAATCGCGTCGCGACCAGGCTGCGCCTCACCGTCTTTGTCGTGTGGAATGGGTCGCGGCCATTGCGGCCGCCCGGCTTGCCGAATGTCCAGATGATCCTGGTTGGCGATCGGGCCGACGCGGCCGACGACTGGATCGCGGAGCGCATCACCGACCGCGATGTCTGCGTAACCTCCGACATTCCGCTGGCAGCGCGTTGCCTGGCCAAGGGCGCGCGCATCGTGCCGCCATCCGGGCGTCCGCTGACGCAGGCCAATATCGGCAGCGCGCTCGCTGGCCGCGAGCTCGCTCGTCATCTACGCGAGATCGGTGTTGGGGGCGGCGGACCGGCGCCGCTGACTCGTCAGGATCGATCGCGCTTCCTCAGCGCGCTCGATACCGCCTTGCAGGCGGCGTTGCGCGTCCCGATGCCGACCTAGGCGGACTTTCGCGCGCGACCTGATGGCACCGCCGTTTTGTCGAGATTGAAGGTCTCGGCCGCCCAGGAACGGCGGCCGAGCTTTAATCGGCGGCTTCGGTCTCGGAGACGGTGCCGAGGCGCATGCGCCACCGCGAGCCCTTCTGCTCGGCTGCGGGCTTGTCGTGCGAGTCAGAGCTGCTGTCGGACGACTTCTCGCTGTCCGTCGAGCTCTTCATCTCGGTCCCGCCATCGAACGCGGACGAGTCGTCCTCCGCCTTCTCCGGCTTGCCGTCGCCCTTTGCCGAAGGGTCGCCGCCTTTTTTGCCCGACACGAAGGTCACAGCGACGCGCTCGACCGTCTCGATATCGGCCAGCTCGGCGTCGATCCGCTTCACTGCTTCCTCGTACTCCGCCTTTAGCGTCGTACGCCGAGCCTCAAGCTGCTCTTTTGCCTTCTGGATGTCGCTTCCGTTGAGATTCCACATCGCAGTCATCTCGAATCCGGTGATACGTTCATCCACTATTAATCGGCGCTCTGGTTAACAGAGACTTAATGCGCTCTGGTCTTTCGCGGGCTTTTAATTGGTCTTTCAGCTTATTTATCTGCTGTGCACAAAGGCTTGGGCCGCTATCCATCACCGTTAATGCCGGGGGAGGGGTAGGAGCACGGGTCGTTGAAGCGATGGCGCGGCTCGGCTATCACGGTAGATGTGCCGGCTTAGCTCAGCGGTAGAGCAACCGCCTTGTAAGCGGTAGGTCGTCTGTTCGATCCAGACAGCCGGCACCACTACGCCGAAATCACTCGGCCGCCGCGCGAACCGCGACCGGCGGCAGGGGGCGGCCGAGATTCGGCAGCAATGCGGTCAGCAGCCCGATCAATGGCAGGAAGGCGCAGATCCGGTACACCGTGTCTATGCCGGTCACATCGGCGAGCGCGCCGAGCACCGCGGCGCCGACTCCGGCCAACCCGAAGGACAGGCCAAAAAACATCCCCGAGACCATCCCAACCCGTCCGGGCATCAGGTCGAGCGCATAGACGATAATCGCCGAGGAGGCGGAAGCGAGGGTCAGACCGATAACGACGGTGAGAATAGTCGTCCAGAACAGGTCGACATAGGGCAGCGCGAGGGTGAAGGGAATGACCCCGACAATCGAGCCCCAGATGACCGCCTTCCGCCCGACCCGGTCGCCGATCGGGCCGCCGACCAAGGTTCCGACAGCGACAGCGGCGAGAAAGGCGAACAAGTAGAGTTGCGCCGCCTCGACCGACACGTCGAATTTGTGGATCAGGTAGAAGGTGTAATAGCTGCCGAGGCTCGCGGTGTAGAACGCTTTGGAGAACACCAGCGCCATCAGGATCGCCACCGACCAGCCGATCGTACGCCGCGTGAGGCCAGCATGGAGGGTCGGAGCACGATTGCGGCCCCGCGCCGGAGGGTGCTCCCGGCGGTACCACTTGCCGACCGTCACCAGAACCATCATCGCAAGCAAGGCAGCCGACGAGAACCAGGCGATGCTCGACTGGCCTTTCGGGATCACGATCAGCGCGGCAAGAATCGGCCCGATCGCCGAACCGGCATTGCCGCCGACCTGAAACAAGGATTGCGCGAGCCCGTGCCGGCCCCCCGACGCCATGCGCGCGACGCGCGACGCCTCCGGATGGAACACGGCGGAACCGGTGCCGACCAAGGCGGCTGCCAGCAGCAGCATGAGGAAGCTGCCGGCATTCGCCAACAGCAACAACCCGACTAACGTCGCGCCCATGCCCGCTGCGAGCGAATAGGGCTGCGGCCGATGATCGGCGAACAACCCGACCATCGGCTGCAAGAGTGAGGAGACCACCTGCATTGCCAGCGTGATGAGGCCGATCTGCGCAAAACTCAGACCGTAGGAATCCTTCATCATCGGATAGAGCGCCGGCACCAGCGACTGCATCGTGTCGTTGAGGAAATGCGAGAAGCTCAGCGCCAGGATGATCGAGAAGACGGCGCCTTCCGCTATCGGGCTCTTGTCAATGCTTTGGGCCGGCAGGCTGGTGGTCATCAACTCATCTCAAAGTGCACACTTCTCTGCACATAAATAACCCGGAGAGGATCGGATTGCGCGCTATTCAGGCACGCGTCGCGGCATGGCAGCCATTCGGACCCTTCTGCGGAGCTAACCGAGCGCCTCGGCGAAGCCTCGGATCGTCTCTTCGATCGGACGGCGCAGGAGTGTCTCATTGATATGGAGCGCGAACTCCGCACCGTCGGGCAGAACGCGCCGCGCCGGGCGGATCGCAATGTCGCGCGCCCGCAGGCGATGCGGGAGGTCCTTTGCCGAATCGCCGGTCACCTGTAGCAACGTGACGTTCGTCGCATTCGCCGGGCGGATCACGGTGACGCGTCGGTGATCGCGAAGCGCATCAATCAGAGTTTCGGAGGCCGATACCGCTGCGGCGAACCGCTCGGGGAAGCCCTCAAGAGAGTGCAGCGCGACAGCGGCATACGGCCAGACATGCGGCAGGCCGCCGCCGAACATGCGGCGCTGATGATAGAGGCCGTCGAGGAGGGTGCGCGGTCCGGCCAGCACGGCGCCGGCCGCGGCATTCAAATATTTGTAGAGCGAGACGTAAACCGTATCGAACCGCGCGGCATAATCGGCCGGCGCGATGCCGGTATAGACCGACTCGATCAGCAGCCTTGCGCCATCGAGATGAAGGCCGATGCCA
>VAZF01000538.1 GCA_005888425.1 Alphaproteobacteria bacterium | reverse complement strand
CGGTCGCGATCGTCGGCCCCTCCGGCGCCGGTAAGACGACGCTCGCCAATCTGCTGCTGCGCTTCTGGGATCCGGCGGAGGGGCACATCCTGATCGACGGGGTCGATCTGCCGGAATTCGAGCTCGATCATCTGCGCCGCCGCATCTCGCTCGTGTCGCAGGATACCTATCTCTTCAATGACACGCTGCGCGCCAATGTCGCGCTCGCCCGCCCCGATGCCGATGAGCCGGCGATCCGAAAGGCGCTCGACCAGGCGGCGCTCGCGGAATTTGTCGCGAGCCTGCCGGAGGGCCTCAACACCAAAGTCGGGGAACGTGGCGTGCAGCTCTCGGGCGGGCAGCGCCAGCGGGTCGCGATCGCGCGCGCCTTTCTGAAGAACGCGCCGACCTTGATCCTCGACGAAGCAACCTCGCATCTCGACGCCGTCAGCGAGGCGCAGGTGCGCGGCGCCCTCGACGCGTTGATGCGCGACCGGACAACTGTTGTCATCGCGCATCGCCTCTCGACGGTGCGCAACGCCGACATCTTGGTCGTGCTCGAAAACGGCCGCGTCGTCGAGATCGGTAGTCATGCCGAACTCGTCGCCCGCAATGGGCTTTATGCGCGGCTCATTCGACGACAGCTCGGCGGCGACCGCGAGCGCCTGCGTGCCGTCGGCAACTGAACGGCGACCGAGGCCGCTTTACGACCCGATGCGGTCGTTCAGCTCGGGCAGGCTATTCAGGACAGGCCGAAATTGAGTCCGGCCGGAGAGACGTCAACATAAAAAGTTTCCGAGGCTGGTCCGGCGATTTCGGGCAGATGGTGGTCCGCAAGGCCTCCGAGAACCACAACAGGATCGAAAGAGAACGAGACGCGTGCGGAGCGGCTTTCGGTCAGAGCGTCAATCACAGCCAGATCAAAGGTCAGAACTTCTGCGAGCGGTATGGGAGTGGGCACGTTTCGCGCTGAAAGGAAAACAGCAAAATTACGCGCTTCTCGTTCGCCAAACGCTTCCGGCGCGGCTTCTTTCCAGAAGGTGTCAAACAGATCGTCGAGCGCGTCGGGCGGCAGACTGGCGACCAATAGGCGGCCAGTGAACGGCAGCGTGCCGACCACCGCTGAGGCACGGTAGGCTGCAATCAGGCGCCGATATACCCCGAGACCTGGATCCCTTTTCAGATCGTCCGCGAGGGAGTCCGCAGCAGACCGCCCGGTCACGAGCCCGGCTAGCGTTGTCTCCCAGCGAAGCGCAGCGCTTCTCGCGTTGGCGAGATCCGGCGCCGGCTCGGCGGCGGCTCTGAGCGGTGGCGGTGCAAGACTGCGCAGCGACCAGAGATCATGCAGCTTTTCAACCTCGCGGCGCACCACGTCGAGTCCGACAATATCGATGTATGTCGGCATGATCTCGAAGATGATGGCGTTGAGATTGCACAGGCGAGGCACAAGGTCCCGCGCGAGGTCAATCAGTTGCGGGGGCACTGGACCACTATGGGCATCCAGCCAGTAGCCCTGCTCAGCCACGCCACCGGCAAGGTGCAGCTCGCGGACCCGCTCCAGAGGAATATCCGCCAGGAAATCCAAGATCGGCTGCCGCCCATTGCGATCGTTTGTCCAAGCGTTGTGGAGATCGAGCAATAGCTCGCAATCAGCCTGCTCTACGACTTGGCGCAGAAACATGCCGTCGGAGAGTTCTCCGCGGCGAGGCGCGAGATAGCTGACGCCGTTCTCGACGAGAAAAGGAACCGGCAGGGCCACGGCGCTTTGCCTTGCCGAGGCCGCAGCCACACAGGCGCCTTCGGGACTCTGACACGGGGGCAGCAGGAATCCTGCATCGTAGATGCCATCGGCATCTTCACCGCGATTGAAATTCAGATGCTCGCTGGCCCATTCCGCTCCGGTTAGCGTAATGCATTCAACAAGCGGCCGAAGGTGCGCAGGGTCAGGAGGTCGAACACTACCGACGGGAAAGCCGACGCCATGTACGATTCGTGCACCCGGCAACTCGGCCAAGCGATTGAGCCGGATTGTATCGACGACGTAGCGTCCCGCGGCAAGCTTCCGCCAGAACGTCTGTGGCTCGATCTCCAGAACGTCGACGAGGCCCGGCTCACCACGGATCAAAGGCTCGAGCCCGGGAGCGTATACGAGGCCGACGCCGAGAGGCGTCGTGGGAAACGCGGATCGCATCCCCACGACGCTCTCCTTCGGTCGCTTCTTACCGTCCGGATACATGAAGTTCCAGCGACC
>VAZF01000537.1 GCA_005888425.1 Alphaproteobacteria bacterium | reverse complement strand
CTGTTCGACGACCTGGTTGAGGAGCCGCTCGAGCAGGCGCTCGCGCTCCGTCCAGACCTGCCTCATATCGCGTTTGACGGTATTGACCGTGCCGTGATGGCCGACCGCCTGAGCGGTCTCCAAGCGGCCGTGCAGCGCCCCCAACCGCGCGGTCAGACGCTCCAGCTCGTCCCAATTGAAGGGGCCGGATATTTTGTCCTCGCGGGTTCGGCCGCCCATCCGCGAGAACAACCGGGCCAACTGCATCTCAAATTCTCCGCGTCCTCGATGCCGGCACTCGCGCCGGTCACGAGATAAAACTTACAGTTGAAACGTAAGCAATCAATTAAGGTTACCCGGTAACCTTACCCGGTAAGGTTACTTGGATTTGCCGCGCTCTCCGGCGCTGATCCGCCGGTCGCATCAACGATAAATTAGCCATATTCATTCGGATGCTTGTCGCTTCCGGGTAAAAACACGCCGGCTGCCGAGGCCGTGCAGAAGCAGCGAAGACCGGCGCTCGCCCGATGCTATAAGCCGCTCACAAGCGACAGGAGGGGCTAGTGCCCGATTACGAGTGGACCGGCACAGAGCTGCCGACCTTTGTCACTCATCTCGAATGCAGCCTGACCGGCGAGGGCTACCCCGCCGACCAATTGCACGGCCTGTCGAAGGTCGGAAAGCCGCTCCTCGTGCGCTACGACCTCGACGGCATCCGCCGCGCATTGCCGCGCGACGCGCTCGCCTCGCGGCCGCAGACGCTGTGGCGCTACCGCGAGATGCTGCCGGTGCGCCGCGCCGAAAACGTCCTGTCGCTCGGCGAAGTCGTAACGCCGCTCGTGTCATTGCCGCGCCTCGCCTCGCGCCTCGCCCCAAAGGGACAAAAGCCCGGCGAGATCCTCGTCAAGGATGAGGGCCGCCTGCCGACCGGCTCATTCAAGGCGCGCGGCCTCGTGCTCGCCGTGTCGATGGCGAAGGAGCTCGGCATCCGGCACATGGCGATGCCGACCAACGGCAATGCCGGCGCGGCGATGGCGGCCTATTGCGCGCGCGCCGGCATGAAGGCGACCGTCTTCTGCCCCGACGACACGCCTGCGGTGAATGTGCGTGAGATCGCGATGCAGGGCGCCGCGGTCTACCTCGTCGACGGCCTGATCGACGATTGTGGCAAGCTCGTCGCCGAGGGCGAGAGGAGCGTTGGCTGGTTCAATTGCTCGACGCTGCGCGAGCCCTACCGCATCGAGGGCAAGAAGACGATGGGCATCGAGCTGGCCGAGCAGCTCGGCTGGGAAATGCCCGACGTCATCTTTTATCCGACCGGCGGCGGCACCGGCATTATCGGCATGTGGAAGGCTTTCGCCGAATTGGAGGCGCTGGGCTGGATCGGCAAGAAGCGGCCGCGCATGGTTGTCGTGCAGGCTTCGGGCTGCGCGCCGATGGTCAAGGCCTGGGAAGCGGGCGAGGAGCACGCGCCGCGCTGGCAGGACGCGCACACCTTCGCCGCCGGCATCCGGGTGCCGCAGGCGGTCGGCGATTTTCTGATCCTGCGCGCGGTGCGCGACAGCGGCGGTTTCGCGACCGCCGTCGATGACGAGGCGATTATGCAGGCCTGGCGCGAGGTTGCGGCGGCGGAGGGATTGCTGCTCTGCCCCGAGGGCGCGGCGACCTATGCCGCCTACAAGCAGGCGATCGCCGAGGGGCGCGTCGGCCCGGGGGAGCGCGTGGTGCTGTTCAACTGCGCGACCGGGCTCAAATACCCGATGCCCGAGGCCGGCACGCCGCTGAAACTCGGGCAGCCTGTCGATTGGCGGACGCTCGCGACGGCCTGAGCCGGAACGCGGCTCGTTGCCCCGCTGTTTGGCGGGCATGAGGGTATTCCAGATCCGCGCCCGATCACTCGATGACCCCCGGCCCGATGCCGGCGCCATCGTTGTCGCCCAGGATGCCGACGAGGCGATGATCCTGTTGCGCAAGGATATCAACTTTGCGGGCTATGCGCTGCCGCCGGCGGAGATGATCCCGGTGGACATCGATGCCGCCGCCCTTGCCCTCCGATTAGGGCAATCGGGTTTCTTCTCGCCTATCAATAAAATCTAAACCGTATCGGGCGTATTTTCGCTGAGGCATGTCTCAGCCTTTCCCAGCGCCGTTCCTGCGCGACCCGATAACCGTTCCCCGCAAGGAACTGATTGAGCATTACCGGGTGCAAGCCGCCCGGTATCAGCAATTGGCGGAGCGGCAGCGTCGATCATCGGTCTACGAAGGGCTGGTCGGTCTCGCTCGGCAATGTGCCGCAATGGCAGACGCTTTAGCATCGCCGAAGAAGCCAGATCAGAGCGCCAAACGAGAAATTTCCGAGACCGACATCCTCCTTCTGCTTGATCGTGTCGTCGCCGAGAACAAATCTGCCTCGACCGCGGCGGGGGAGCGTCCCCAGTCGCTCTCGGCAGCACCGGCACTCCGGGAACTCTCGCTCGACGAAATCCTTCAGAAGATCCAGCAAGACATCACAGAAGGCATGCCATTCGCCGGCTGATCCGTCGGCCCGAGCGGACTGCAGTGTGCCGGCGCTGTCCGGCGTGGCCAATTAGAGTCGCAACGGCCGTTCGTAGAGATCAGGCAGGTCGTTCTCGATCAGCACGACATCATGCCCGCCGAGGTTCTTGTCGAGCCATTGCCGCGCCTCGGCAAACCCGGCGCAGGGCACAATCTCGCGCTCGGGGGCGGCGGCCTTGAACGCATTGGCGAGCGGCTCGACGCGCTGCGGCGCGACCGCGACCAACACATCGACATGCTCGGCGGCGAGGCGACCGATCTTCTCGTGCTCCTCTTGATGCGCCGCGCCAAGCTCGACCATGCCGGGCGTCACGAGGATGCGGCGGCCGCCGGGCGGCTTCAGCACGTTGAGCAGTTCGAGCGCCGAGGCAAACCCGACCGGGTTCGAGTTGTAGGCATCGTCGATGATGATGGCGCCGTCGCCCTGCCGCTTTACCTCGAGGCGATGCGCGATCTGCGGCGTGCTGCGCAAGGTGGCGATGACATCTTCGGGCGTGAGACCGAGATTGCAGGAAGCGGCGAATGCGAGCGCCATGTTGCGGCCCTGATGCTCGCCGAAGAGTGGCGCCTTCAGCTGATACGCGCGGCCGCGCCACGCGATGTCGGCGACGATCCCGTCCGCCTCCTGGCGCAAGGCGCGGATGACGAGATCGGCATCTGTCTCCGGGCCGACCGTGACGACCCGGTCACGATGCGCATCGACATACTGTCGCGGCCAATCGAATTGCAGTGTGTCGGACGCGATGATCGCGGTGCCGTCATTGGCGTGCGCCGCCTCGGCCAGCTCGAACTTCGCGCGCGCCACCGCGTCTAATGTCTTGAAGCGCTCGTAATGCGCCTTGCCGATCGCCGTGATGATGCCGAGCTTTGGCGGGGTCAGCGCGCAGAGCCGGGCGATCGAGCCGATGCCGTAGGCGCCCATCTCGACCACGAGATAGCGGTGATGCGATCGCAACTGCTCGCGGACGATGCGGGCGATCCCCATCGCGGTGTTGACGCTGCCTGGCGTGATCAGGGTCGGCGCGGCGGTTTCCAGTACGTGGCCGAGGATGTGCTTGACCGAGGTCTTGCCGTAGGAGCCGGTCACCGCGACGACAATCGGGTCGAGCCGCATGAGCGTGTCGTGCGCCTCGTGCCAATAGCGGCGCTGCACGCGCGCCTCGGACGGCATCAACAGCAAGGTTCCGGCCACGAGCGCAACCGGAACGAGCTGCACCGGCACGAGCCAGACGAGCGCAATATCCGTGGCGAACCCCGCCGCGAGACCGACCGCCAGCAGCAGCACCAGGCTCACAGCGTAGATGCGCTTGGCGCGCGCCGTCATCGCGAGCGGTTTCTTTGCATCCTTGCGCGGGTCGCGTTCGGCAGCCGCCACGGCAACGCAAAGCACGCCGATTGCGAGCGGAAACACCCAGTCCGAGGCCGATGCACCGAGGACCAATTGCGCAATAAAAATCGCCACGATCGCGAGCGACAGCCGCCGGTCGAAAGCGCCGCTGTGCAGCAGCCAGCGCAGAAAGCGCGGGCCGTCATATTCCTCCTGCTGAAAAATGTGCAGATAGGTCAGCAGCCGCCGCGCCGCGAAGACGAGAAACCCGATAAGCGCGACGAGCCCGGCCACGTGTCCAATCACGACAGACGCTCCAGAAACTCGGTCAGCCGATGCGTCAGCTGATGCTGACCCTCGGTCAAGACGTTCCAATGATCGAAACCGCGCAGCACATGCAGCTGCGCGTTCGGGATCAGCCGTTGCAGCCGCTCGCCGATCTCGGGCGGCGTCTCGCGGTCGTTTTCGCCGTAGACCAGCGCGACCGGGCAGCGCACCGCGCGCGCGACATCGCTCAAATTCTCCGACACGGTCTTGACGAGGATCGGCCGCATCGCGCCAGCCTGGCGATAGTCCGCGCTGCCAAAGCGCTCGCGCAGGCGGTCACGCGCGGGCCCCTCCGGCGTCACACTGCGCGCGAGGCGGAAGGCCCAACGGCGGGCGGCGATTCGCATCCGCGCTGCCGGTGAGCGGTGTGGCGGCAGCCCGGCGGCGGCGATCAACACCATGCCGTTCACCGCTTCGGGGTGACGCGCCGCGAGCTGCAACCCGACGCGGCAGCCAAAGGAATGGCCGATCCACACGCGCGGTCCTGCGGGCAACGTCGCGATCCACTCGGCCATCGCATCGGCGTAATCGGCGGTGCCCCAGACCGCGGGCGGCGGCGGTGAGGCGCCAAAACCAGGGAAATCGATGAGGATGGATGAGGCCGTCCGGCGGACCGATTCGGCGAGCGGCAGAAAGGCGCGATGCGTGTGGCCCCAGCCATGCGCCCAGATCAGCAGCGGCGCAGGCCCGCCCGATTCGCCATCGAGATGGACGACGGCCATCTCGGCGCCGTCGCAACGCACGATTTCGCGCCCTGGCCCGCTGCTCTGCGCCCCGGCTAGCGCGGCTGATTGTGCCGCTGTTGACGCGGTTTTAATTTCAACCGGAGACACCAAGCCCCTGCCGGTTGTTTCGGATCGGGAGCGTTCGGGCGA
>VAZF01000104.1 GCA_005888425.1 Alphaproteobacteria bacterium | reverse complement strand
TTGATGCCGGTCAGCCGCAGCATCGTCATCGAGTTGTACCAGCTTTGCGCCTTCAGATGCGTCGAAAGCTGCTGGAGCAGGTCGGCGTAAGCTGCGATGTAATTGTTGTCCCACGGCAGCGCTAATTGTACTCGGAGGCAGCCTGCACCAGGTTTGCCGAGCTGTACGTACCCAAAAGTCTGGCCGGCGGCCCCCAGTCCTTGCGGCGGTGCGTCGAACACCCACGCTGGGGTGTCGCGGCCGGTGACGATACCGACCTCGAACTTTTTCCCGTTACTGACGGCGAGCTGGACCATCTGGTCCAGCACGGTCCAGTTGTAGGTCTTCGGTGGCGCCTTTGCGCTCGTAAGAACCGACCAAAGAACATACACCAGGATGCCGTCCACCCCTGGCACCGCGATCGCCTGCGCCAGCTGTCCGTCGTCCAGCCAGCCTTTCTGCGCTACGATATAGATTCCGCGAATGTCCGGGAGCGTGGTGGCGGCCGATCCCGGCAGAGCCTCGGAATGTGCCAGGCCGACAGCGAGCAACCCGATCACGAGCCGCTTGAAGGTGCGCAAAATCGCCTCCCCTGAAGGTAGCTTTACCAGCGTGCGCTCCTCCGGATCGGTACGCACCGCGGAAATCGGCGGCGCGGTCTGGGTAACCTCGAGGATGCCGCCGCCATCACTGTACGATTCGCTTCCCCATGCGAGAAGCTGCGCCAGGTCGTCAGCCCCGCCTGGGCCGCGTAACCCTGTGCCAAGATAGACCGGCCCCCGCCACGGGTGCGAAGGGCGATCGGGCGCTAGGATTGCCAGTGATCCGGTTGTGCCCTCGCACTTTCGCGTGATAGGTCGCAGCTAGCGCAAACGCGACGGGTCCTTCAATCGACCGCGCCGAAGAAGCCGTATGGGCCGAGCCTGGTGCTGCAAAGGAAGGGCAAGCGACCGTCACTGATCTCCGGCTACGGATCCGTCTTTGACCCGATCTCCTCCACGCGGCCGTCCGGGTACACGATCTTAGGCGGTTCGGTGGGGTGAACTACCATCGCGCGGTCGCGATCCAGCAAGGTCCAGCGCTCGCCATCTTCCAGGCCGATGTCGAGATCGGTCACAAGGGGAAGCTTGATCGCCTCGCTCGCGAACGACACCGGGGGCGATGACGGCTGGCACATACAATTTCTCACACCTCACGCGCGCCGCGTCAACATCGATTTACACATGTTTTGTAAACCGGTAAACTCTGCCGTGTGATCGAACCTCTTGATCAACGGCTGCAGCTCGTAATTTCGAAAGGACAAGTGCGGGCAATCGACAAATGGCGGCGCCAGCAAGCCGATTTACCGTCGCGTTCAGCGGCTATACGTCAACTCATCGACGCCGGACTATCTGCCCGAGCTAAGTCAACTCCCAGATTACCCAAACGCATGAGCAAGCCGCGCAATACCGGCCGAGCGAAAGAGCATCGCGCATTATAGGGGACTATCGCAGGCATGCCGCGATGGCTCGCGAGGATGCTTCGGCACAGCAAGAAAGCGCAACGGCTGACGACCGAGGCCGAGAAGCAGCAGAAGAAAGTAGGGGAATTGGTTGAAAGCGCCGCCCACCATATTCATCGGGCGAAGCACTGGGATCTCATTTTTAATCGGCGGCGTAGGTGAACATGCCAGTCCACAAGTTCCTGATCGGTCAGAAGGTCGTGTTTCAGCCCGAGCTCGGCCAAGTCGCTAATCGCGGCGAGGTCTTCATCGTCATTCGCCAGCTGCCCGAGTCCGACGGCGCGTTTCAGTACCAGATCAAGAGTGAGATGGACGCTCACGTCCGTATGGTACGAGAAAGGCAACTCGCGGATTTATAGCTGGCCCGATGCAATCCAAACGACAGCATTAGTAATCAATGCGGCACCATCGTCGCGAGCGGCGGCGTCTCGGGGGTTTCGTCGCTTTCTCGGAGATGCTGGCCGACCTCACTCCGAAGCCACTGTTCGACAAAACCAGTTCCTGGGAGGCTAACCTGAACCGGCGTGAACGCGCCCCGAAGCCAACCACCTGATCGAGCTGCCGTGCGGATCGAACCCGACGGCGAGCCAACCTTACCCAGACCGGGGCGGCAGAGCAGCTCCGAAGCAAGCTGACCTTCGTTTCAGAGATTGAGCGCGGGCCGCGTCGGGTGGACGTGCTAGAGATCGCGTTGATCTCGCGGGCCTTGGACACCAATCTGTTCCAGCTCTTTGGTGAGGTTACGAGGTCAGTCGGGGCGAAGGTGAAGACACAGAAGCCGAAGCGGCCTAAGACAGGTTACGTTTACTGCCTTCCTGAACTGCCGCGTCTGAGGGGAGCAAGCGAATGGATTTAATTCTGATCATCCTGATTATCTTGCTCTTGTTTGGGGGCGGCTTCGGTTATCGCCGATACGGGTACGGAGGCGGCATGGGGATCGGCGGGCTTCTGCTGCTGATTTTGCTGCTGTACCTGATCTTCGGCCGACACGGGGTTTGAGCGACCCGCATGTCCGGTCGATCCCGCCTACCCGGCGGCGAGCCTCGCAAGGCGAGCCAACGCAATGCGCGCCGCGCGGTCTCGCATCACGCGAAGGCGCCGCCGGTCTGGCGCGCCAGCATGCCGGTTTTATGGAAAGGGCGCGCCGGCATCTTCCGCCGCGATGTCGGCGATGGCGAGCATGCCGAGGTGGTGAACGATGGGCGCGTCTATCGGATACGGATCGAGGAATTGTGCTAGGCGAGCCGCCCCTCACGAACCTCGCTGGTCGGTCGCAAGCACGGTACGGCAGTTGAACGAGCCGAAAATCAGCCACTTTGACCAACTCGGATGCAGCCGGATCGGCAGAAAGACCGCGCGAAAGAGTTCCACTGTGAAGTAGTGCTCTATGGCGCCGCTGAACCGAGCGGGGAGTCGCTCAGTCATTGCGTTCTCGCATCCTGTGGCAAACAGAGGTTGATAGCGCTCTGGTAAGTGTCGGCTCAGAGGAACGATTACCGTCACTGTCGCAGGGAGCCCAAGCTGCGCCGCAAATGTCGCACCATAGGCAAGGAATGCCGCGTCTTCGGCGTTCTGATCGGTGCAGATCAAAAACCGGTGACTCCAGTCGCGCTTGATGGACGCAAAATCGAAGTTGTCGAGGGCCGGAATGCCATCGTCGCTCGACGCATGCTGCACCCAGTGCTCAAGGACGCGGCGAATGTCTCGTCGTTCCTTCGGATTTGCGGGCTGCACACCCGGCTCAGTGAGCAGGTTCTCCAAAGTCGGGCTCCGGAATGCTTGTTGGCGGGCTATGTTGGCAGCAATTGTTGAATTTTTGGTTCTCCCGGACATGCCGCGCGTTGGGCGGTCCATAACGTTCCAAAGGGTTAACCCGCGCATAAACGCGCACTGATCAAGGCGGGGCTGAAGGCGCAGAAGCGGATGCGGCGGAAGGCGGACGAAATGACCTTGGTTCTTTATCAAGCTCCTTATGTGGCTAGTCCTGTTCGCGCTGCTTTCGGCTCTCGCTCTCCACCGCTGAGGCCAATCAGCATCAGCATCGTTAGCACGATCGGTGCCATTCATTAGGGGCGGCGCAGCTTCGATGTAACTGCAAATTAAGTAGAAAGCTCAATCAATTCTCAACGTAAGCCGGGTACCGTCCGCTTATCGCGGGGGGCAATCACATGGAAGAGAAGACCGCAGGCGATCCCGCCGACAGCGATGGTGCTGCCGGCGATCTGTTCGGTTTACCCGATTTGCCGTCGCTGACCAAACGCTGGACGGTACGGCGCAAGGCGGCCGTCATCGAAGCCGTACGTGGCGGCTGGGTTCCGATCGAGGAGGTCTGCCGGCTCTACAATCTCTCGGTCGATGAATTTCTGGCCTGGGAACGCGACATCGACCGCTATGGCGTTCCGGGCCTGCGCGCGACGCGCTATCAGATCTACCGCATCACTGAGTTGCGGAAGTCATAGGCGATCTATGGCTCTTCGCCACAGCCTTACCGAACAGCTTGCCCTGTCGATGCTGGCGCGCGAAGGGATTGCGGTCATTTGGCAATTGCAGGTGGCCGCTGCTGACGCACACCGGTCGGGCCACCCCCAAGCTGCCGCATCCATTCTGAAAATCGCCGAAGCCGCGGAGGCAGCCTGGCTTAGGGCGGAGGGAGCACAAGCCCCCGCGGGTTAGTCGCTTCGGGCGAACGCCGACTCGATGCCGCGAGCGACTGCAAGGAGACGATGGTCAGCTCCGTGGTGGCCGACGACCATCAGCCCGACCGGCGCTCCGGTGTTAGGGATCGGGACGGTGGCTGCACAGCCATCGAGGAAATTGATGACCGATGTATTCCGCAGGATCAGCGCATTGAGCCGGCGGTAATCCTCGTCGCGCTCGAAGGCAGCGATTGGCGGTGCTGTGATCGCGACCGTCGGCATCAGCAAGGCATCGAACCCCGCGGTAGCCGCAGCCACGCGCGAGATCAGGTCGGCCCGGGCTCCCTGCAGGCGGATGTACTCAACAGCGCGCATGCCGCTGGCCCGCTCGATGCGCTGTCGCACGCGCTGGTCATATTCGTTGCCGCGGCGAGCCAGAAGCGGCTGGTGCCAACCGTAAGCCTCGATCGGCGCAAAGCCGCCTCCGGCATTGATCGCTGCGAGGGAGGTGAGTTCGGTTAGCGGAATATCGACCACCCGGGCACCGGCGCTCGACAGGCTTGCGCAAGCCGCGGCAAAGGCATTGGCGACCTCGGGCGCGAGCCCATCCAGAACATAGGTCTGCGGCACACCAAGGCGCAGCGCCTCAATGGGGATAGGCGCGGGTACGGCAGGCAGCTCGCCCGCCATGATCGCATCGACGATGGCACAGCACGCAATGCTAATGGCAAGGGGGCCGATCGAATCCAGTGTTGTGGACAGCGGCATGACTCCATCCCGCGGGATACGGTATTGCGTCGGCTTGAAACCGGCGATGCCGCAGAACGCCGCCGGGATGCGCACCGACCCGCCGGTATCCGTGCCGATACCCACCACCGCCTGGCCGTCGGCTACCGACACCGCCGCCCCGGAGGAGGAGCCGCCCGGGATCAGGCGGCGGTCATACGGATTGCCGGGTGTGCCGTAGTGGGGGTTGATTCCGACCCCGGAGAAGGCGAACTCGGTCATGTTGGTGCGGCCGATCAGCACCGCGCCCGCAGCGCGCAGGCGCGCGATCGTCGGCGCGTCATGAGCGGCCGGTGGCGAGTCGTCGAGCGCCTTCGACCCGGCGAGGGTCCGTTCGCCGGCGACATCGAACAGGTCCTTGACCGAGACCGGAAGTCCGGCGAGCGGGGAGGCGACATAGCCCGCCTTGCGTAATCGGTCCTGGGCGTCGGCGGCGGCCATTGCGCTATCGGCGTACACCGCGCGAAGGTGCGGGCGCCCTCACCGTCAGGCGCGGCCACCCGCGCCAGCGCGGCTTCAACCAGCTCGCGGCTGCTGGTGCGCCCGGCGGCCAATGCCTCGGCCAAATCGAGCACGGTTCTGTTGAACCCGGGCATTTGCATCACCCCAAAGCGATTACTCGAGCAGACCTAGGCCACTGATGCTCGGCCAGAGCCTGAGTTCAGATGCTGCGGCGCCGTCCAAGAGATTCCTGGCGTGCTAACCGACCCGGCGTGGCCATGGCGATGCGTCCTCGGACTTCACTCAGTCCAGCAGCCGTGCGAGGGCCAACTCACCGCGGAGCACATTCAAGAGCTGCGGCAACCGGTCGAGGCGGCTATATCGGAGCAGCTCACCAATTCGGGTCGTTTTGCTGGCTCCCGGCCAGGCCCACCGCTCCGAGGCATCCGTGCTCGTGCGGAACCTGACGAGCATCATTCGATGACCGCCGGTGGCGGCGCGCTGCTGACGGACCAAAACCGGCCCGGGGCCTTCGATCCTGATAGTGATCGCGATGATGAGTAGAAGAGGCAGAGTAACGGCGATGAGCCGCAAGCGATCGCCGCCTCCTTGATACGTTTGCTGCGATCCTTCGTACGTTGACCGTGCGCAAGCGCCCGCCGCTCCTCGAGCACGGTGTTTTTCGGCATCCCTATTCCAATCTGATTATTTAGTTTAAAGCACGGAGAGAGCGTATGAAGAACGAACGCGTTAGTCGAGTCGCTTTAGCTTATGTTAACTAAGCCGCGCTGTGGTGAATCGTCGCGTCCGGACCCGCTTTCAGGTTTGATCAGAGCAGCGAGTAGATGCTCGTCGCGAGTACGATCAGCACGGCCCATGCGAGAGTTGCCAGAGCCGCGATAACGATGATCGACACTCCCGGCGACAGCCGGTCCGCCTTTTTCTCCCGCGCGGCGAACCTGGCCCTCCTATTCCGCACAGCTAGGATACCGCGTGCTCGCTATGCGAGTAAAAACCAGAACTGCCCAAGAGAGCGTCGAAACGGCTGTGATTACAACAACCGATCCGGCTATCCAGATTTGATACGCGCTAGCGTACTTACGCGAAGGCGGCTGCGGCCCATGGAAGCGACAGCGAACGCTCACTCGCATCTGAAACGGGCAAAGGCCCTTCCGAGTTTGCCGATCACTTTGTCTGGCGCGCCGGGCTTCTCCAGAACGATCGCTTGCCGTGTGCATCGTTGCGCTCTGGGATTGCGTCATGACAATCGCGGGATGCGCATTCCTTCAGAAGGGTCGGCGAACTGGGATGTCGTCGTCAATGATCAGGCAGCTCTTTGCAACGCGGGCGGTTCAGTGCCGGGTCGCTACACAGAGCATTCCGCCAGCGGTAGCATCATAATGTGAATGACAATTCATAATAGTCAATACGGCTTCGCCTGTTAAGACTCTCATTGCGGACCGGCGTCGCCCACAGGAGGGTGGACCTTGTTGTAAGAGAGACTGGGCGGATGACGGGGATCCGAGATGGCCGATTTGATACGTCCTGCCAAGCAGGCGCGCAGCCGTCTTACGCGGGATCGCCTGTTGGCAGCGGGCCGCAAGCTTTTGAACCAAGGCGCTTTCGAAGCGACATCGATCGGCGATATTGCCGACGTGGCAGATTGCTCGGTCGGTGCATTCTATCAGCGCTTCGCGGACAAGGAGGCGTTCTTTGCCGCTGTGGTCGAAACTGTTCTCGCCGATATTGCAGCCGATGCCAGGCAGTTCGCCACGGCCGAACTCCTCTCAAAGGCCGCCGTCGAACTAGTACTCGCCGAGTGCATCACTTTTTGGATCCTGACGTTTCGGCGTCATCGTGGCTTCATACGCACGTTGATGAAAAAGACATTGCATGTAGAAGAAGCCTGGACCCCGTTTCGTGAAATGGGCCGGGTCGCGGTCGAACCATTTGTCGGACTACTCGCCGCCAAGTGCGGTCAAACGCATAGCAATTCGTTTCGTTACCGGGCACGCGCGGGATTTCAAATTGTGATTGGCGTGACGCTGAATGCGTCTCTCCACCGAACCGTGCTCCTCAATCTGGACAGCGACGAACTCCTCTCCTGGGCGAGTGAAATCTTGCGCCACTGCTTGTTCGATGAGCTTCCCCCGGCACTGTTGGCATATGGATCGGGAACAAGGGATCGACCCCGAACTTTGAGACGCCAACCAGTGGCCAGGCGGTCGTCGGCTCAGTAGACCGCCCCGGGGGAGCGCACATCCTGCGAAACCTATGAGACGAGTCTCCGCGGAGCCTTAATCAGCGGGTCCCTGGTTCGAGTTCTGGGTACGCCTGCCATGAAAAAGACACTTCGGGTCCAGACCCATAACGAGTAGCAGAGCGTGGCTGCGAGGCAGACCGAGGCCAGGAGGTTACGTGCGAGTCGGTCGTCGCGGGTTGCGATGCGACGAAAGTCCTTGAGGCGTCCGAACATGCGCTCGATCGCATTGCAGTGCCGAGAGAGCCACGGCGAGAAGCAGTTCTTCCAGCGTCGATCGTTTTTGGGTGGGATGTTGGGGACCACGCCCTTGCTCTCGATCTTTCGACGGAGGCGTTGCTGTCGTAGCCCTTGTCACCGTGCAGGATTTCCGCGGTGAGCAGCCCGTCGAGGAGTTCATCTGCAGCGATGCAATCGGCCACTTGGCCGCCGGTCAGCAGAAATGCGATCGGCCGACAGCAGGCGTCGGTCAGCCCATGGATTTTGTAGTCCACCCGCCGCGTGAGCGGCCGAGCGTCTGACTGCATTCCCCCCTTTTCCGCCCGATGCGCAGCGGTGAGCTTCTACGGCAGAGGAATCAATCAGCACCTCAGCCGGTGGGCCTCCGGCAGCGGCAAGCGCATGGAAAATGTCGAGCCATACTCCTTTGGCCGCACAGCGTACGAAGCGGTTGTACAGCGTCTTGCGTGGCCCATAGACGAGCGGTGAATCTGCCCAGCGGCAACCGGACTTCAGCACATGCACAATGCCGCTGATGACCCGGCGTTCATCCACTCACGGTTTCCCGCGAGTGTCGGTCGGCAGATGCGGTGCAAGCCGCGCGAATTGACCGTCATTCAGCCAGAAATGATCTCTATCCTTTGCAGGTCCCCCTTTCGGGGACCTTGAATCAGAAAATGCGCTGGTTGGGAATCCCGTTTATGGGTCCGCACCCTAGGAACCCAATTTAATTCCAGAATGTGCCCGTGTCCGACGAGTGTCCGAGCTTTGCGAGCATCTGCGGGCGCAAGTCGCATCGCCGAATGGGTGGCGCACTCGTCGGTCGACGAGTATCACTGTGAAAATTGGGAAAGTATGGTCCAGACGCGGCACTCGCTCCGTCGGCCCGCTCTCCCGCAAACGAAATAGCCCATCAGCGGACGCGGCCTTCTGGCCGGTGTACCATCGAGCCAGAAAGACGTTCGCGAGCGCGGCATCTGCGAAGTAGACAGCTATCGCATCGTTGACGCCGCCGCTTATCCGGAGGGTGTCCTCGCCCATCCATTTGAGCGCCAGTTCTCGTGCGCCGGGCGTGCATCGCGTTCAGGCACTCGCCGAGCGGGACTATTTGGCTGCTCCGGATGACGATCGCATGCGTCGCGTCACCGGCAGTTCAGCGCCGAAATCGGACCTGCCGGCGGCGCCGTCAGCGTTCCGCACACGGCGGCAGCCTTCGCAACCGATTCCGGTATCTCTCGGCGGCGATGATGTTGAACTGCCAACTCCCAACCCGTGGTTTGGCATGATCGTCGATGCAAGTTCGGCGATGAATGCCTTCCTGCTCATGGACCGACTCCCGCCCAAAAACTTACGCAATTGAGTTGCGTTCTTCAGGTACATTTGGGGCAAATGACTGGGACACCCTTTGGGAGTTTTTTTAACCTTAACGGGTAATGATTGCGGTCAATTTGCACGGAGGTTGCAACCATGTGGAGCGAATTGACCCGCGCCGATATCGAACGCCTGAAGCAGGAGCTTCAGGCTCGTCGTTCCGAAATCCTCGTCCGTCATGCTGAAGAGCTAACCGCGTTAGATGTCGATGAAGCTGAGCTTACGGTTCTCGAGCAGGCAATTGACAACCTTGTTCGCAAGTTCGGCATTGGCAGCGCCGAAATTGTGACGCTCAAATCCGCCTGAACCAGCTGATCGCTTCCATCAATCAACGTCAGCGGGGCAGTTGATGACAGAGAAAGCCGGTACCGGTGTTGCCGTGCTCGACGAAGCCGTGCTCGAGGCTCTTGGTCAGCTTCAAGGTAAGTACGATGCCGAGTTCGTTGCTCGGATGATCACTATGTTTATGGAAACAGCGCTGATCCTGCTGATTCGGCTGAAGGAGGCAATAACAAACCGTGACATCATCGCGCTGCACCATGCGAGCCATGAATTGAAGTCGTGCAGCGCAACAATCGGTGCTTACGCGCTTGCCGCCCATTGCGAACGACTGGAACGAATCGTGCGGGATGGACATCTGCCGGATGCGGATTTCTCGGTTGATGCTATCGGGATCGAATATCGGCGGGCAGAAGCTGCTTTGATTGCCCGCTTAGCGAGGCTGGCGCTGGTCGGAACAGATCGGGCAGCCCGCATCTCGGCGGCGTCTCTTCAGCCAGTGACCATCGATAGGATTTCAGAAAACTTGAATGACCCGCGAGGTGCTTCCGACCTGGCTCAGAGCCCTATGAAACTCAAATTGGCAGCCGAAGTTCAGGTTATCGTTCGCGATTTCAGAAGGAAACCAACACCTAAACCGCGGGAATGATCGGGAAGTTCTCGCCTGATCTAATAGAGAGGGTCAGCTTGTCCAAGATAGAGGATACAGATGGAAAAAATACGCGCAGGCGATGTTGAGGACGCTACTTCCGGAAATCCCATTAGTGAGAAGTTGTCACGAATTTAACATTGCCGGACCAAAGCAGTGGCCGCATACTCATGCATTGGGGGCGTGTATGCTGGGGGGCCCGTCTGATGGAAGTTAAAGTTATTCGTCGTTCTGTTAAGCAACGGTTATGGAGTAGCTGAGAGCCAGTTTTACCCGAAAAAGTTGGAAGCTGTTGAACTCCACTACGCGCCCAATCACGCCTTGCGAGTCACGCGCGAGGAATTATCAGAGATCCTGAACGCCCTTCAGCCTGACCTTGAATACCGCGATGGCGTCATTGAGCTGATCAAAACGTCAGAGCGTGATTCCATCTAATTGGTGCAGCGGCATCACTGCTTTAACGCTTTTTTAGGGTTAACCCACTCATCATCCGGCTGCGACCTCGCGCTTGATTCTCAATAGCAGCGCCCGATTCCCCTCCAGAACTGCTGAGCTTATGGAGTCGACGATGACACCGGTGGACCCAGTTCTTGAGATTCCCGATCGATCCGCTGCGAGCAATGGTTCCGGAATCACAAGGCCGACGGCTTTACCGGTCCGGCGGCTAATTGATCCGGCTTCTTTCTGGTTCGTGACTGCCATCTCATTAGGAGCGGTGTCTGCCGCTGTTGCATTGTCCGGCCTCGCGGATCTGCCGAGTGCCGCCCGCGCAACGCCTCCGGTAACGCAGTCCTCGATAGCTTACGCGGTTGTACCTGTCGCGAGTGAGCCACCTGTAGTTTTGCGGGGCCAAGCGCCGCCGAAAGCGAAACGAATTTAGCTTGCATCAACTTTCTTGTGTTCGGAGCGGTTCAAATGAGCCGAAAAAACCGGCGCGGCAAAAATCATAATCTGCCGTTCATCAACAACGTACGCCCGGTCTTGGAATTCTCCGAAGCGCCCAAGCGGACGACACTGATAATGGCCGCGAGCGTACTGATCACTCTCGCCGCGCTGCTGGTGTATATGCTCCGAAGCTAAAGCAAATGACTTCGGGCGCAGACGGGCGGGGAGTTGCCGCGGTCGGACGCTATGGTTGCCACTGCGCTCGGTTGCGCCCTCCACTGGCCGCGCGCGGATGGGTTTGGCAGAAAATATTCAGATGCACGCACTCTGGTCGCACATTTCACGTCCCAGCGCCGGAATTTCCTTGGGTGCCACTCTGGTCATTCTCGCGATCCAGTTACCCGACGGGGTTGCGCAAGCAGTCGTCCTTGGCGATGCGTTACCGGCCGCGCTCAGTGTCAGCATGGCCGGCGTGGCGACCTGGATCGTGTCTCAGATATTTTGCCCACGAGGATAACTTGCGGCCTATGGGGCTCGATGCAGGGTCGGCAGCGGCGATCGCGATGACGATGGCCAGCGCCGCCGTGGTGG
>VAZF01000536.1 GCA_005888425.1 Alphaproteobacteria bacterium | reverse complement strand
CAATCATGCTGGATGATGAAGATGCGCACGAGAAAACCGGCGGCGAGCACCGATAGCGGCGAACTTATCCAGAGCGATATTCCGAGACATAGGTACACCGCGGCGCAGGTGACGATAAACCCGCCGACGGATGTCGCCAATTGCCCGAGGCTCCGCGCCAAGATCGGTCTCTGAAACGCCGCGGTGCCGGAAAGGATGTGCTTCAAGTCGCTCAATTAGCGAGCCCACCCTCAGCGGAGGTGAATTCCCACCGTTGATCTTCACGCAGCGCGACGATCCGCCCGCAGCAGGCGCAAAGGTATTTGTCGCCCGCCGGCCTGCGATTGGAGCGGGGTCGGCGTGTCATAGCCCTCGCGGGGGACGGCATCGAGAAGGGGCGGGAGGAGGCCGAAGTCGAAAAACGGGACATCGTGGACAAAAGGCGGGTCCTTCAGGATCAAGGGTTTTGCCGGAGCGCGCCGCGTGACATCGGCTGCGGTCAAGCGGGTCGGGAGACGACCAGCGTGATCCGGGCTGTCCAGTTTTGGCAGGGGGTCGAGCCCGTGCCCAGCTCCCGCAACTTCCCGCGGGGTTCGCTCACGCATCGCCCAGTCGCGTGGGCCGAAGAGAGCACGAACGCGCCTTTCTATGTGTTCACGAATAGAAAATCAAGCCGCTGCCCTTTCCTTCAGGTCAGGAAACTGGGACATTGCCGGTTACCGAATAACCGCCGCAATGGAGGCGGTTCAAGGAAGCCGAGCAGCACTGCTCGGGCGATCTGGCGGTGTGGCTCGATCTGCTGAGCCGCACCTATTACTACCGCGGTCAGCAGCGGTACGGCGCCACCAAGGGCGGGGCTTACGTGTGCCGCAACGAGGCGAAGGGCGCCGGCATGCGGGCCGCTCCCGGCACGCAATAAATACGGGCGGGCCTGACATTCAGCGCCTCGCTGAATACGCTGCCTTGACATGGACCGGATCGGGAATGGATCGGCTGGCCTCTTTTATCCAGGTGCTGCTGTTTGGTCCCAGGCTTTGATGGTGCCTTATTTGCGCGATGGCGCTATCGCTTCTTAAGCGGCAGCGAAAGGGTCCTGGGCGTGCCGGCGCTGATTTCGTGGCACATTCTCGCGGCGCGTACGGGCGTTCCAGCCCCTGCGGTTCAGGCCATGGCGAGACGGCCCTGAACACGCAATGGAACACGGTGTCTAGCGATACACCGCGCCGGAGAGCAGAGATGTCTCCTCAGACGCGGAACGTGTAGGTTCGGCCCGGTTCGCGTTCGATATCGGGTGGGAAGTCGCGCCGCTTGTCGGCGAAATAGCGCGCGCGGTGATCGCCATCACCCGCACGCGAATACGTGACATACAGAATGCGCCGCGGTGCGGCGGTTCGGTTCGGGCCCGATGCGTGCGGCACGAAGCTATCGAAGAAGATCACGTCGCCCGGGTGGGTCTGCACCGGGGCGAGCGCCAATCCGTCCGCGTTGAGCGGTCGCCATTCCTCGCCAAGCAGCCCCTCCTCGTGCCGGCCCGCGGAGATTTCCAGACACCCGTTTTCGAGCGTGGACTCGTCGATGCTGACCATCGCGGTGAGAAATAGGGGTGCATAGGCGCTCCACCCGGCCTGCTGGTCCTGGTGCAGCTCGAAACCGCCGCCACCCGGCAGCTTGAAATTGATCTTGTCCTTGAACAACACCGCCTCGTCACCGAGCAGCGCGCCTGCCCAGGCGATCAGCCTGCCGTGCCGCAGAAGGGTATCGAAGCCGGGATAGAACGGGCACATATTCTCGATGCGCTGCACGATCCGTCGCCCGGGCTCCGTCAGGCTGTCCTCGTAATAGACCATGTGGCGTCCGGGGAGTTCCGGTGCGGTGGCGATCTCCTCCGTCCAGCATCGGAGGGCAGTACACTCGGCCGCTTCGAAGAAGCCGCGGATGACGAGGAAGCCGGCGCAATCGAATTCCGCCAGCTGTTCGGGCGTGGGCCGACCGCTCATGCGATCAGGTTCGGCAGCACCGCCGTTTCGGCGCGCTGCACATCCTCGGGGAAATCGATTTCGATCCACGGCAGGTCGCTGATGTCCTCGAAGCCAAAATCGCGCCCTCCGTGCGCCAGGACCATATCGCGGATCGGCTCCTCGTATTCCAGATGGGTTTGCCCCGCGTTGACGTAGCCCTCGACCCGGTCCGCGAGTTCGGCGGCGATGCTCGGGGAGAAGCGGAAGAAGCCGACCGATTCGCCGTGCCACTGGTGATCGATCTGCGGCCGTTTGTGGAAGTCGACAATACGGCCGTTGTCGATGCAGAGTTTCACCGGCTCCTCGCCTGGTTCGATCGCCCGGTCGAGCAGGAATACGTTTTCGTAGGAGGAGTCGAGCAGTCGCATGGCCACTCGCCTATCGTAGAGGACATCCGCATCCATCAGCAGGATCGACATGCCGCTACGCAACACGTCGCGACCATGCCAGAGCGAAACGATACTGCCGTCGCGAAACGATGGATTTTCGATCAGCACTACGCTCCCACCGCGCTCGTGCCGCGCCACCTCATTGCGCAGATCCGGCGCGCGATAGCCGATCGTGATTGCGACTTGGTGTACGCCGCACGCGTCGAGAATAGTGAGGTGTCGCGCCAGCAGGCTCTTGCCGCCGAAGCTCAGAAGGGCTTTCGGCGGCGCCTCCGCACCCATTCGCCGGCCGCGACCAGCGGCGAGGATCAGAGCGCGGCAGACGCAATGGTCAGGTTGCATGCAAATCGAATATCAAAGTATCGGATGTGGGCGGACACGAACTCAATGCATCAACCGCCGAGGCGACTGACCAACCGTGCACGCATGTCGCATAACGCTTCGCCGATTAGATGTGAGCTCCGTACTGCATAACCCGGCCCCTCTCGGCAAGGCAAGTTCAAGAATCTATCGGCGCCCCGGCCTGGCACCGTCCTTATCGGGAGTAACGGATCGGCCGGCGGAGAAGGCCAATTGCGCCCATTCCCAGAGCGGCCAACGGAGCAACGACGGCGGCGGCGATCAGCATCGGGGCTGCTAGGTTGCACCAGACCAAAACGGGTACAAGGATCATCGCATCGTCGGGATCTACTCTTATGCGGCCGCCGAACAGGTCGTGTCCCCTCACCGAAGCGAGATTCATCAAATTGAATTCGAGGAAGAGCACGCCGATGCCAATCCCGGCGAGCGCGCCGAGCCAGAGGGCGTTCAGCCCCGCCGTGTGTGCTACCCCGATTCCAATCCCGATGAAGGTGGAGATGCCGACGATACAATCAGAGGCTAGATCATACCGATGACCTGCAACGCTCATCTGGTTGGTATGACGCGCCAGTTCTCCGTCGGCTCGATCGAGCAGCATCGAGAGCAAAAAGATCAATCCGCCAAAAATGGAAGCCCAGCCATAGGGCCCCTGCGCAAAGATCACGGCTGCTGCGAGGCCGGTCGTAAGTCGTAAGGTCGTCAGGTGGTTGGGAGTCAAACCGGTGTGAGCCGCCAGCGCTCGCACAGCGGGCCGGACGAGACCATGAATAAGGGTGTTCTGGCTCATATCCGTCCCGATCGGCCGCACGAGCGCATCTCTATACCAGAATGTCTCTCTGCTGCCCCCTCAACAGACATCTCATCGGCGGTGCACGACCGCCTGACCGTATCGCTGCCGCTTTATGCCGCCGACCGGTTCTCCCCCTCAGCGGTCATCCCGGGCGTAGCGACAGAGAGCGCTGAAAAGATCACCGCCCGCGCACTGGCAGCACTCCCCGTATCTGATTTAGATCAATTGCGATAACCGGCCTCAGCGTTAAGAGAGATGGCAGAGCTTGATTGTGGCTGAAGGATCGGCTCTGGGTTCGGAAACTTCCGTCTTACCGGGGCCACCCTTGCGGCTCCACGTTGTGAGGGAATTTTATTGCCCTTAGTTGCAGATACGATCGCACATTGAACAGATAAGAACGGCCAGAGGGCAGCAAAGGCGATCATGAACAGGATCGGTCTCGCCCTCTCCGGAGGCGGTTTCCGGGCGACTTTATATCACCTCGGTCTGGTCCGCTTTCTGCGGGACGCTGGGCTTTTGTCCCAGGTCACACACATCACCTCGGTATCCGGCGGCAGTGTTTTCGCCGCGCACCTGGTGCTCAATTGGGACCTGTACAACGGCTCGTCCAATGATTTCGAAGCCGCGGCCTCCAAGCTCCTCGCCTTCG
>VAZF01000535.1 GCA_005888425.1 Alphaproteobacteria bacterium | reverse complement strand
GCGCGCTGGCGGCGATGCTTCAGGCACACGACGCCGCACATGGCGAGATCGTCGCGTTTCGGATGACCGCCGGCGCGCCGGCGAGGCACCGTATCCTCTTTCTGGCGACGCAGATCGCCGCCTACCGGCTTGGTTGCGCATTGTTGCCGCTCGGCCAGCAGCACCCGCCGGCGCAGACACGGGCGCAAATCGAGGCATTGGGGGCGCGGTTCGTCATCGACGCGACGGCGGCCCTGGATGATCTGCCGGGTTGGGCAGCCGGGGCGCACCGAGAACGCATAACGGACTTTGGCGACGCCGTCCTGACGATGCGCCGGCATGTGGTGGCGGGTCTGGAGCTGCCGGCGGGCACGACGGTGGTGCTGACGACGAGCGGCACGACCGGCACGCCGAAGGCAATCTGCCTCAGCGATGCCATGCTGTTGGGCTTTCTTCACGGCATCGTGGCGACCGGCACGGTTCCCCGGCTTCCGTGGCTGATGGGCGCGAACATCGGTTTTGATATGGCGCTAGCCGATGTGTGGCTGCCCTGGCTGCACGGGCAGCCTGTCGTGGTCCTCGAGACCGAGCGCCGCACGCCATCAGCCCTTGCCGAGGCGTACCGGCTTGGCGCGCGCGTCGTGAGCTTGTCGCCTACCGTCGCGGCGGCTGCTTTGCGCGAGGATGCTGCCTGTTTTGCGGGCTTTCACACACTGGTGCTGATCGGTGAGACATTCCCGCGCAGCCTTGCCCGGCGGCTCGCTCAAACGGCTCCCGAACTGGCCGTGATCAATGGCTATGGGCCGGCTGAAACCGCGATCCTGGCCACCGTGTGTCGCGTCGCGGCCGCGGAGGACGGCCCGGTTCCGCTGGGTCGGGCATTGCCAGGCTACCGGGTCGTGGTCGCGTGTCCGGACACCCTCGCTCCATTGCCGCACCAGTCGCCGGGCGAGCTTCTGATCGCGAGCGCCGCGCCGGCGCTCGGCTATGTCGACCGCGAGATGAGCGCCAAGCGGTTTGTTGAACTGCCCGGCGAGATGCCCGGTGCTTTTATGCGCACCGGCGACATCGGCTGGGTGGATGAGCGAGGCGAGGTGCAGCTCGCCGGACGAAACGACCGCCAGGTGAAGATGGCGGGCGTACGCATCGAGCTGGACGGCATCGAGCATGTCATCGACCGCGTCCCGGGTGTGGAACAGGTGGGTGCGGTCGCGGTCAAGATGCAGGACGCGCAGCGTGTCATTGCGGTAGTGCAGCCCTCGCCCGCGGCTACGGATCGCGTTGCGCTCCGCACCGCCATCCTGGCGCATTGCCGGGACTGGCTGCCGCGCGCCGCGATCCCCGCGAAAGTCGTTTTCATCGACGCCATGCCGACGGGCGGTTCGGGCAAGAAATCGCACCGCGCGCTTGTGGCGATGCTGGAAGAGGATAGCGAGCCGGCAAACGCAGCGGACGACCGCGCCCTGCCCGAGCCGGGAACCCTGGAGGCGACGATCGGCTCGATGTGGGCCGAACTCCTGCGCGGGAATGGCGTCGATGCGGGCCCCATCCACCTGTCGGATGATGTCTTCTGCCTCGGCGCATCGTCGCTCGACACGATCCTCATGGCAGAACGCATCGAACGCGCCTTCGCGATCCGCATTGCCGACGACGAACTCTTTTTGCGCACGACGATTGCCGACCAGGCTGCCTTGATCCGCGCCGCGATGACGGAATGCGCGGCCGAGCCGATACCCGATCACACTCACCGAACCATCAGGAACCATGTCATCAGGACGGCCCGTCGGGCTGGCCAGGCACGGGGCACCGCGATCAGTCCGCCGGGGATCGGCGGTGGCGCGCCGTATATCGGCATTGTCGCGGCGAACGCCCTCGACGATTACGACATCCTGGCCTGCACGATACCGCTTGCCGGAAAGCCTCTGACGGATGACGGCCTTTGGTTCGAGACCGGGCGCGCCATCGCCGGCCAGATACTGAGCGGACAGCTGCCGCGGCCCGCCGTCCTGATCGGTTTTTCGATTGCCGGCTGGATGGGCTGGTTCATCGACAGGCTGCTGGTTGCCGCCGGTGCAGATCCCACACCCGTCATCAATCTCGACGGCGGCGCCCTCCACCTCAGCCGGGAGGGTTGGATGGAGCGCATCGAGCCGCTGCTTCCGGCGCCCGACACGGCCCCGCCTGCACAGATGCTGCTGGTGCACCGCGCGAACCCGGGACGGTTCATTGTCAGCCCGCGATTGCACGCCGATTGGGCTCCCGCCGGGACCCGGATCGAGCGCCTTACCGTGCGCAGCGTCGTGCACACGGATTGCTGTCGGCCGGAAGCGATCAGAGCTTTCAGCGAGAGCTTCGCGGCGTTTGCGAGCGATCCCGGCCGGCCCTGCCCGCTTGAGCCGCACGCATCCCTCTCCGGCACGGGGGCAGCGCTGTTCGAGATGCTCGACTCGCCGGAGCCGCCGCGTGGGTCCGAAATGCGCGATCTACTGGGCGCCTTGCCGGCCGCGCGGATCGAAAACGGGATCCGCATCCCGCTATTATTCCTGGCTGTATGCACCGGGGCGGCGGAGATCGCGTTGCATACCGCGCGCCGCCTGTCGGCCGAGGATCCTGGGTTCCGCCCCGCCGTCTATGCGGAAGTGGCAATCCTCAGCGAGCTCGGGCGCCAGGAAGTCGCGGCTGCCCGCGTCGCGGAATGGATATCGCTGCAAGGCGCGGATGCGAAGATGCAGGCGCGGGCGGAGCCGCGGCGCGTTGGCGCCGACTCGTGGACCGCGGGCGCCGACCTCGCCCTCAGCAGCGATGCTGCTCTAGATTTCGCCGCCGGCTTCTTCGCCTAGCGCAGCGGGATCGTGCCGAGTCGGCGCCCGGTGGCGAGATCGATGATGAGGAGTTGGCGGGTGCCGTCAGCCAGCAGCAGATCGATGACGAGACGATCCGGACCGGCGGTCATCGCCTCGATGCGCGATCCG
>VAZF01000534.1 GCA_005888425.1 Alphaproteobacteria bacterium | reverse complement strand
CGCCGCGATCGACGATTATTGGCTTTCTCCACTCTTCGCCTTCGTGACCACCATCGGTGCCGCTGCTCTCGCCGCTCGACGGGGCTGGGGCGGGGAGGCCGAGGAACCGACGGGCCAATGCGATGTTGTCGGCCCGATCGGTGTTGGCGAGGAGGCCGTAGTGACGGATGCGGTGGAACCCATCGGGCAGGATATGGATCAGGAAGCGGCGGATGAACTCGTCGGCGTGGAGCGTCATCAGCTTGTAGCGGGCGTCGAGCTTGGCCCGGTAATTCTTCCATTTGAAAGTCACGCGCTCGCCGTCGAAGCGGACGAGTCGGCTGTTGGCAATAGCGCCAACGATGGTCATCTTACCTGCTCTACCGTGAGGCCGCTCGCGGGTAGTGGACGGAGTAGTTCAGATTCCGCACGGGTCAGGTCAAGCCAGGCAAGCCAGGCCGATCGCTCCAGCACGACAATCTGCCGATTGTGGATCGGCGCCACGTCGGGGCCGGGCTCGGTGGTAAGGAGCGTGAACGCGTCGCCCCCGCCATCGGGCATCGGACGCCACAGACCGGCAAAGCAGAACCAGTCCTCGCCGGTTTTTGTGAATTTCCACTTCGATTTCGGCGGTTTCGCGCCGGTGAACTTTGCAGGTCCAAAAGCGTCGAGATCTGTGGGAAAATCAACTTGTGGTGCGCCTGTAAGTGCGTGCCGAGCTTCATGACCTGAGGCCAGCACGCGCGGACGATGAAAGTGGCTTCGTTCAGCGCGTCGTCAATATCCACCAGTCCCCGTCTGACTGATCGCATGATGATCTCGTAATCCTCGCCGTAAGCGTCCGGTGTCGGGCGTGATTAGGCGGCGGCCTCGTGGGTCGACCGGTAAACCCAAGGCATCAGTTCGGAGATGCGGTTGATTGGATGCCCGGCGGCGATCTTTGCGAGAGTATCGGTCAGATAGGCTTCCGGGTTAACCCCGTTCAATTTCGCGGTCTGCAGGATCGAGTACATTGCGGCGGCACGCTCGCCACCGGAGTGACTGCCGGCGAAGAGCCAATTACGTCTTCCTAAAGCGATGCAGCGGATTGCATTTTCAGCGATGTTGTTGTCGGCTTCGAGGCGGGCGTCGGTTGCAAAGCGCGTCAGCGCGGTGCGGCGTTTAATGATGTAGCGCAGCGCCTGAGCGAGCTCCGATCGGGCCGAGAGCTTTCGCTCGGCGGTCTGTGCCCAGGTGAAGAACGCATCGAGCAAGGGAATGATATCGGTGCGATGCGCCAGGCGCTCGTCTGGCGCGGCGAAGCGGGCCTTGTCCTCGATGGCGTAGAATTGGGCGATCCGATCGAGCGCCGCTTTGGCGACGGTCGACTTGGTTGATTGCCACACGTCAAAGATGCTTCTGCGGCAGTGGGCCCAGCAGGCGACCTCGGTGATCGCCGGCATCATGGGGAGCCCTGGGCCGGCTTTCCGCGGCTCGTACAGTGCGGCGAACCCGCTATATGCATCGGCCTGTAGAAACCCCGTGAAGTGCGCGAGATGGGCTGCCGGATGCTCGCCGCCGCGATCGGGGCTGTAGAAGTAGACCGCCGCCGGCGGCGCGGGACCGCAGAACGGGCGGTCGTCGCGGACATAGACCCATAATCGTCCGGTCCGGGTGCGGCCTAGGCCAGGCTCCAGCACCGGGACCGGCGTGTCGTCGGCGTGGACCTTCTCGGCGGCGAAGACGTGGTTGCGGATGCCGTCGACGATCGGCTGCAGCAGCCAGACCGCCTGGCCGACCCAATCGCTCAGGGTCGAGCGGTCGAGGTCGAGGCCGTCGCGGGCATAGATCTCGCTCTGCCGGTACAGCGGCAGATGATCGCAATATTTCGAAACCAGCAGATGCGCCAGCATGCCGGGGGCGGCGCGACCGCGCGGCGTCGGCATCGATGGCGCCGGCGCTTGGGTGATCGCGTCGCAGCGCCGGCAGGCGTATTTCGGGCGGACATGGCGGATCACCCGGAACCGGCCGGGGATATAGTCGAGGACTTCGGTGACGTCTTCGCCAAGGCGGGCCATGTCGCCGCCGCAAGCAGGACAGGTGCAGGCCCCGTCGTGCACCGGTTCGTGCACGATCGCATGGCGCGGCAGGTGGTCCGGCAAGGGCTTGCGCTTTGGCCGGTCTGCTTCCCGGATCGGAAACGGCTGGTCTTCGGCCGCGGTCTTGCTGATCTCTTCGGCTTCGCCGGCTTCCAGCTCCTCGAGCCGCAGTTCGAGCTGCTCGATGTGCCGGGCCAGTCGCTCCGAAGAGCGGCCGAATTGCATCCGCCGCAGCTTGGCGATCTGGAGTTTGAGCTTCTCGATTTCCAGGGTACGCAGCTGGACGGCGAGCTTTGCTGCCTGCAGCTCGGCGGTCGCCGCTGCCAATTCATTCTGACATGCGAGGGCGAACGCGCGCAGTGCATCCGGATCGGAGGGCAGATCGGCCGAGGCCAGCGACATACCCTGCCTCTATCGAATGTGGCCGAAGGCAACCAGAACAAACAGAGAATCCCTGACCTGTCAAACGAGCATGGGTCGCGGCGGCGCGGGCGGTGCTATCGTTCGCCGCCAATCCATTGCCTCGATCAGCAGCGCCAATTGCGCCGGTGTCAATGTCAATGTGCCGTCGACGATCGGTGGCCAGACGAACTTATTGCGTTCAAGCCGCTTGGCGAACAGGCACAGACCGCTGCCGTCCCAGTACAGGCCTTTCAGGTAATGACCGCGCTTGCTGCGGAAGATGAAGACGTGGCCGCTGAACGGATCGGCGCCGATGATCTGCTGTGCCTTCGCCGCCAGGCCGTCAAAGCCGGCGCGCAGATCGATCGGCTGGCAGGCGAGAAAGACCTTCGTTCCCGGCGGCAGGGCAATCATCCGGGCCCCCGCAATGCCGCTAGGACCCGCCGCAGCGCCTTCTCGTTGACGCTACTATCGACGCGCACCCGAACCCCGTCCGGCAGATCGATCTCGATCACCCCGACACGCTCGGCCAAGCCCAGGCCGGCACCCCGCGGGGATACCGCACCCACCCCCATTGGCACTGTCGAACTCTCACCCGATGCATCGGCGACGACACCGAGCTGAACAAATTCCGCCGGCCGCACGGCCGTGGCTCGCGCCGCCAGCGCTGCGGCCTTCCATGCCGATCGCCAATTGTACAGCAGGCTTGTCGAAACCCCGTGCCGGCGAGCAACCA
>VAZF01000103.1 GCA_005888425.1 Alphaproteobacteria bacterium | reverse complement strand
AGGGTCATGCACCGCCGGGTGCCGTGCCCGGCACGGCGCAAGCGCCGTCCGGCCCCGGTGTAGCGACCGCGCCGACCGGCCCCGGCAAGGGTCACGAACCCGCTCCAACCGCCGCAGGACCAGGTGTTGCACATCTTCCGCCGCCGGCAGCGGGTCCCGAGCACAAAGCGGGTCCCGAGCACACGGGTCCGGGCGTCGCGCATGTCCCACCTGCCGCACCCGCGGCCGCACCGGCGCACCAACCGGCCGCACCGGCGCACCAACCGGGCGCGCCGGGGCGCTTTGAAGCCTCCCGCCAACCCCCGCCAAACGCGGTGCATGGTCCGATGCGCATGGGGCCGCAGCCGCAGGCCGCACACACGCCGCCTCCCGCGCCGAAGGGTCCGCCGCCGGCGATGCATGAGCCGCCGCATGCCGCCCCTCCGCCGCAGGTGATGCGCGCCGCCCCGCCGCCGATGCGCGAGCCGCCGCATATGGCGCCCCCGCAGGCAGTGCGTGCGGCCCCACCACCCGCCCCGCATCCGGCTCCGCCACCGCAGATCGTGCATGCCGCGCCACCGCCGCCGCCCCATCCGGCGCCGCCGCCCGCAGCACCGCCGCAGGTGTTCCGCGGCCCGCCCGCCGCGCCCCCTCCGGCGCCGCATCCACCCCCTGCGCCGCCGCAGGTAGCGCATGCGCCGGCACCGGCCCCCGCCGCTGTCGCGCGCCCGGCCGCGCCGCCGCCGCCTCCGAAGGGCGCTCCGCCGGCAAAGGGTGGCCCGCCGGGCAAGGAGGAGAAGCACCAATGATCGCGAGCGGCGGGCGGAAATAACGCCCGCCGCGACCGCACACGCCGACGCTTTCGCCCAGGACGATACCGGAACAAACCGCGCGCCCTGCGGGTTGGGACAGCAGAGGCTGTTTCATCCGAGGTCCCGCCATGTTCCTCCGACACGACATGGACCAATTGCTCGCCTTCGACAAAAGCCCCGCCATTTCGATCTATCTGCCGACCCATCCGGTCGGGCGCGAAGTCCGCCAGGACGCGATTCGGCTGCGCAATTTGTTGTCGGAAGCGGCGAAGCGGCTCGCCTCCTGCAATATGCGTGGACCGGAGATCGATACGCTGCTGCGGCCGGCTCGCCGGCTCGTCGATGACGAAGAATTCTGGCGCCATCAAGAGCAAGGGCTGGCGATCTTTCTCGGGACGGGGTTCGAGCGGATCCACAAAGTGCCGGTCGCCGTCCCCGAGGAGCTGACAATCGCCAGCCATTTCTGCATCAAGCCGCTGCTGCGGCTGCTCGACTCGACCGGCTCGTTCTGGGTGTTGACGGTGAGCGCCGCCCGCACCCGTCTCTATCAGGGTTCGCGGTGGACCTTTGCCGGGGTCACCGGGCTCGACCTGCCGCAAGGCATTTCCGAGATCTGGAACGAGACGGAATACGAGGAAGCCCACAAGGCGAGCCCGACCGGGCGCAACCTGCGTGCTTCCGGCGGGGTTGCCAACACGCAGGCCTTCGGCGAGACGCCCGGTGAGCTGCACAAGACGCAGCTAATCGAATTGCTGCGCCGGATTGCCGCCGCGGTCGAGCCGGTCATCAAGCGTCAGCCGGCGCCCGTCATCCTCGCCGCCGAGCCGAAGATCCAGGGCCATTTCCGCGAGATCGCGAAATGGAAGGAATTGCTGCCGGAGGGCGTCCTCGAATTTCCCGACGCGATGCCGAGCGACGAGCTGCACAAAAAGGCCTGCGCCGTTTTCGCGCCGCGCGAGGACGAAGCGCGCGCTGAATGGCTCGGACGTCTGCAGACGCTGCTCGGCAACAACGGCAAGGCGACGGCGACGCCCGAGGAGATCGTCAAGGCGGCGCGCTACGGCCGCATCGATCGTCTGTTCCTGTGCGAGGGCCAGCCCTTATGGGGATCGTTCGACGAAGCGCATGACCGCGTCATTGCACATCGCGACCCGAGGGAGGGCGACGATGATCTCCTCGATTACGCCGCGCTGATGACATTGCGCCAGGGGGGCAACGTCACGCTCGTCGATCGCACCCAGCTCCCGCCGACCGGCCCGGCCGCCGCGATCCTGCGCTACTGATTGGAGAAGAAGCGCGATGGATACACCGCTCGAGATCGTATTTCATAACATGCCGTCCTCGCCCACGCTGGAGGGCGACATTCGAAAGCGCGTCGGCAAGCTGGACCGCCTTTACGAACATCTGATCGGCTGCCGCGTCTCGGTCGAGCAGCTGCACCGGCGGCATCAGACCGGCAACCTCTATGATGTGCACATCGACATGCGTGTGCCGGGAAACGAGATCGCGGTCAGCCACGAACCGCACCATGCCGAGAAATTCACCGACCCCGATGCCGGTATCGCGTTGCGCAACGCCTTCAAGGCGGCGGAGCGGCGGCTCCTCGACTTCAAACGCAAGCAGCGCGGCGAGGTGAAGCTGCACGACGCGCCCTTCGCGGGGCAAGTCTCACAGCTTTACCCGAACGAAGATCACGGCTTTATCCTGACGCATGAAGGGACGCAGCTCTATTTCCACCGCAACAGTCTGATGCAGCGCGATTTCGACGAGCTGCAGGTCGGTGACCGCGTGCATTTTGTCGAGACAGTCGGCGATACCGGGCCGATCGCCAGCAAGGTCTGGCGGGCCGAAGGCGCGCCGGGCTAGCCCGCGCCAAGATCCGGGACAAAGTCCCGTGGCGGGGCTTGTCCCGGCCACCCGCATCTTACCGATCGCCGCTCTCAAAGCCGCGGGTGCCCGGGCCGATCGCGGGCAAAGGGATTTTAGTCGCGGAAATTCGGTGTACATTGCTGGCCACAGCAGCTCGCGGAGCTCGGGTTCGGCATGTGGCGCAAACTGATCTTTACCGTTCTCGGCCTCACCACCGTCGCGGGCTGCGGCATGCCCCCGAAGGGCACCGAAATCCTCGTTGACACCGCCCCGCCGGGCGCCTCATGCGTGTTGAGCCGGGGCGGCCAACCGATTGCGACGGCAGAGCCAACCCCGGCTATCGCCATCGTGCCGATCGACACGGCCCCTGTCCTGGCGCAATGCCGCCGCCCCGGCTTCGCCGATGCCGAGGCAGTCGTGCCGCCTGCGGTCCGGCCGAGCTATCCGTGGTTCGGCTATCCGGTCACCGAATACCGCAGCGCCGTTACCCTCGTCATGACGCCGCACTTCGCGGCATTGCCTCGCTGAAAAAAAACAGCCTCTCCCGAAACCGGGAGAGGCTGTCGCGAGATGCGCGCGGAAGCGCGTGTTCTCAGTCGCTCGCGGCCGGTGCGTGCGCCAGCTGGAGCTCGGAGCCCAGCTCCTTGCCCTTTGTCTCCGGCCCGAGCAGCAATGCGATGATGAACACGATCTCGCTCGCGACGGTGATGATCAGCATCGGCATCGTAAAGCCGTCGGGCATTGTCGCGGCCCAGGCCGCCAGCAACGGCCCGACGAGGCCACCCCAGATCGCGCCCTGGTGATAGCAGAAGCCGGCCGCCGTCGCGCGCACCTCGGTCGGGAAGCGCTCGTTCAGATAGCTCGGGTTCTGGCCGTACACCGCGCCGGCGAAAAAGCCCTGCACGATAAAGGCCCCAACCAGCACGACATAGCTGGTGGTGAAGAAGCCGAGATAAAACGGCGTCACGACGATGCCGATCGCCGCCGGGATGATCATCGCCCAGCGCCGGCCGATCTTGTCGGCGACCGCGCCCCAGATGCAGTTCGAGACAAACAGCATCAGGTTCGACAGCAGGATCGGAAGCGCCACGTCTCCCGGACCAAACCCGAGATCCTTCTGCAGATGCGTCGGGAACAGACCGAAAATTGTGTAATAGGAGACAAAGCCGCTGCCCATCCACAGACAGGCCGTCAGCGTGTTCGGCAGCACGCGCCAGCGGAAAATCTCAATCAGCGGCAGGTGAACTTCCCGCTTCTGCTGACGCTGCTGTTCCCGGTTTTGCTTCCAGATCTCGGGCTCCTTGACGTATTTGCGGACCCACAGGACGACCAGGGCGGGCAGCACGCCGAGCCATAAAAGGCCGCGCCAGCCGATCGCCTCGTAGAGCAAACCGTAAGCGGCGCTCGATAGCGCAAAGCCGAGGCCCCACGAGCCCTGCAGCACCCCGCTCATAAAACCGCGCGAGCGGGTTGGCCAGGATTCCATCGCGAGCGCAGCGCCGGCCGGCCATTCCGCGCCCATCCCGATGCCGAGCAGCGCGCGAAACAGGAACAGAAACCAGAAGCTCGGTGAAAAACCGGCGATGAAGTTGCAGATCGAGTACCAGAGGATCGAGATCATCAGCGGCAATTTCCGCCCGGCGCGATCGGCCAGCCACCCCGATGCCGTGGCGCCCACCAAACGCAGCCACAGCGTCACGGTGAACACAAAGGTGACATCGACGAGCGGGACTTGGAACTCCTTCGCGATCGGCACCATGATCAACAGAAAGATCGTGAAATCGAACGCGTCGAGGGTCCAGCCGAGCCAGGCCGCCACCCAGGCGAGCCATTGGTCCTTGGTCGGCTCCTTCCACCAAGCGACCGTATTTGCCGTATCCGCGGCTACCGCCATGACGCTCCTCCCGCTATCGGTTCCAGACGATCGCGACAGGGATCGCGTGCCGGAATCTTGTTACATTCCGGACTATAGCCAGCGGGATTATCAGCGACAAGCGGCCCGAAACCGTAACTTCGTCCTCATTTCCTGCGAGAAACGCCCGGCGCGACAGGCGCTGCTGGAGCTTACCTTTCCTTCCTCTCCTTCGCCGCGGCCTCGGCTTCAAAGTCTTCCGCCCACTCGCGAAGCTGTTCCTTGACCTCCGGTTTGACCGCAAGCCGAAGCAATTCCCAACATCGTTGCGCACGCGCTCGGAGATTGTGAGCGTCCATTGGAATAAACCGCCTTCCTCCCCGCCCTATTTGCGAGCCCGCCCTATTTGCGAGCCCGCCCTGTTTGCAACCTTGCCGAACTCCCCTTCGTATTCACCGCCGCGCGTCATCCCTGCAACGCAGCACTCGACCCGCTGGCGCGACTTCAAGCGGCGCGCAACCGCTCGTTCTTTGCCTCCATGCCCATCAGCAGGCGCAGCTGGTCACGGCCACGAGATAGACGCGAGCGCACCGTACCGACCGGTATTTCGAGGACTGCGGCCACTTCCTCGTAAGCCATGCCTTCGAGCCCGACGAGAAGGATCACTTCGCGCTGCTCCGGCTGCAACTTGCCAAGCGCAGTTTCGAGGTCACGCAACTCCAGGGACGCGATCGCATTCGACTGAACCGTTAATTGCGGCGCTTCGCTGAGTTCGATGGTGTCGGCTTCGCGCACCGAGCGCCGGACATCGTTGACGTACTGATTGTGCAGGATCGTGAACAGCCAAGCGCGCAAATCCGTGCCGGGCTGCCAGAGATGCTGCTTGGCGACCGCGCGGGCCAGGCAGCTCTGGACGAGATCGTCCGCGCGTGTCACGTCCCGGGTCAGCGCCCGCGCATAGCGGCGCAGCCGCGGAATTTCCGCTTCGAGCAGCCGAGCGTAGTCGGTCATTGCGTTGCCCTCATCCCTCGTTTTCGCGCCCGTGTTGGGTTTCGCGATTAACTTAGGATAAAGGCCCCGATGTAACCCGCTGATGTACCGCGGGTATCGTAACGGTGAAGAGTTGTAAACGAAGCAGCGCAGTCGCGGGTCGGCGGGCGCGCTGCGCTGGGCAGCGCCATCGCGAGCGGCAGTCGAGCAGGTGCCTATCTGGCGCCCGAGAAGCGGGCCCGGCGCGATTGCGCCGAGCCTCGCGTTGCCGCTACGCCACGACGAGATCGGCCACCAGCTCCTTGCCCTTCGTCTCCGGGCTGAGCAGCAGCGCGACGACGACGCTGAACGCGGCAACAACCGTCCCGACCAGCATCGGGACGGCATAGCCGACATTGTAGGTTGTCGCGAAATAGGCCAGCACCGGCGCCACCAACCCGCCGAGGATCGCCCCCTGGTGGTAGCAGAAGGCGCTCGATGTGGCGCGCACCTCGGTGGGGAAGCGCTCCGACAGATAGGCCGGCAGCTGACTATAGAGCGCGCCGCCAAACGCGCCCTGCAGCCCGAAACCCACGGTGATCCAGAATGGATCGCTGGTGAACAAATACATCGGCGCGATCGGGATCGCGATCGCCGCCGGGATCATCATCGCCCAGCGGCGGCCGATGAAGTCCGCCGTCCACCCCCAGAACGACATGCCGAGGAAGCTGAGGATGTTGGCGACCATGAACGGCACGGCCGTGCCCATCGTCGTCAGTTTGAGGTCGGCCTGCAGATGCGTCGCGAACAACGCCCAGATCGAATAGTAGAGGACGAAGTTGCTCGCCATCCACCAGCATGCCAGGAGCGTGTTAGCGATCATCCCCCGCTGGAAAATCTTGATCAGCGGGGCGCGAACCTCGCGCTTTTCGGCGCGCTGCTGGCGCCGGTTCTCGACCCAGACCGGGGGCTCTTTGACGTAATAGCGGATCCAGACAATCGACAGTGCGGGCAACACGCCGATCCACAGCATGCCGCGCCAGCCGATGTAGTCGTAGAACAGCCCGTAGATGACGCTCGACAGCAGAAAGCCGATGCTCCACGAGCCCTGCAACACGCCGCTCATAAAGCCGCGCGTGCGGATCGGCCACTGCTCCATCGCGAGCGCCGCGCCTGCCGGCCATTCCGCGCCCATGCCGATGCCGAGGAGGGTACGGAAGATCAGCAGGAAGAGAAAAGTCGGCGAGAAGCCCGCGATGAAATTGCAAATCGAGTACCAGAAGATCGAGATCATCAGCGGCGTCTTGCGGCCGATACGGTCGGCGAGCCAGCCCGATGCGACGGCGCCGACCAGCCGCATCCACAAGGTCAGCGTGAAGACGATCGTGACTTCGGTCGTCGGAACCTGGAATTCGTCGGCGATCGGCTTGATGATCAGCAGAAAGACGGTGAAGTCGAACGCGTCGAGCGTCCAGCCCAGCCAGGCCGCCCACCACGCATACCATTGGTCCTTGGTAGGCTCGCGCCACCACGCCACGCGCCCAGCATCAATCGCCGCCATCGCCCACCTCTCTGTTCGGTCTGGCCCGATTTCGGCTGGGCCTTATCCCCGAGTGTAGGGAGGCTAAACGGAAATGTCAGTCGTTTTGTCGCAGCCGGAACGCGAACAGGCTGGGCGCTGCCGCGGCCTTCGGTTCCGTTCCGACGATCCGGCTCGGTTTAACGGGGCGGCGGCTTGTGGCGGCGAGCTTACTGGCAGCCGTCGCGCGTCACCTTATGCGGCGGCGGGCAAACGTCGATGGCGGCAGCATCGCGGTTGCCGCTTGCCGCGCGCATCTTCGCTTTGCGCGTCTCGTTCCACGGATCGTAGGACAGGTCGGTCCGCGTCGGCGTCGCCGCGCCCGCATCTTTGACCGTTTCTTCAGCGGTGATGCAGGCCTGCAGCCACGCATAATTTCCGTTCTTGCCGTTGATCTTGCTGCAGCGCTGCATGATGTCGGACGGGACCTCGGCATGCTTTACCGCCGTCTTGGCGCGGTCCTCCATGTCCTGGCAGTTCTTCCGGAGCTGAGTGCTGTCGCCCGAGGCGGACTTGCAATAGGCGGTCGTGTCGTAATTCGGCACGCTCTGCGCAAAGCCGGGATCGGCGGCAATAATCAGCACGAACAGCGCTAAGGTGAGACGCATGGCAAACCCTTTTCGCGGATTTGCCGCGATCTTCGGGCCGCCGTCGTTAAGATTTGGTTTCGGGCGCCGGCTGACGCCAAACGCCTAGCGCATATTCCCGGTATGGCCGAGCGAGTAGCGGCCGGGCTGCGGCCACACGGTCAGCCCGTGCGGCTCGGTGCCAACCGGGATTGTCGCGACGCCGCCCATCGTGGTGTCGATAACATAGACGACATTGTCGTAGCGCCCCGACAGCCACAGGAAGCGGCCGTCGGCGCTGACATTCCCCATATCGGGGCTGCCGCCGCGCGGGATCGGCCAGTTGGCGACGACTTCCTGGGTCGCGAAATCGAGGACCGAGATGCTGCCCGGACCCCGGCGCCGGCCGCGCACATCATGCGAGCCGCGGTTGACGACGTAGAGCTTGGTACCGTCGCGGCTCGGGTAAAGGCCGTGGGTGCCGACCCCGGTCGGGATATAGCCGACCTGCTTGAATTCCTCGCCATCCACCACGTAGACGCCGTCGGCCATCATGTCGGCGACATAAAAGAGCTTGCCGTCGGGCGAAACGCGGATGTCCTGCGGCATGCTGCCAAACGCGTTGACCCCGCTGCCGCAGAACGCCGCGCCCGGCAAGATCGCGTCAGGCAAGATCGCGTCGATTACGGTCGCATCGCTCAGGGTCGCGCCGGGCAAGCTGGCATCGACCGGCTCGTCATCGGGCGCTGCCAGCGCCGCCTGGGTGATCAGGTTCGTGCGGGTCAGGTTGAGATGTCCGACCACCTTGCGCTCGATGAGATCGACCTTGATCAGCCCGCCGCCGCCGAACTCGCAGGTGAAGACCGCGTATTTGCCGTCGAGCGCAAAATCGGCGTGGTTGACGCCGGCGCAGCCCGGGGTCGGCAGCGATCCCTGCAACGCCATCGTGTGCGGATCGCGGAAATCGAGCCGCTCGAGCCGTTCCGCGACGACGATCGCGGAGCGGCCATCCGGCGTGAAATAGAGGTTGTAGGGATCCTCCACCGCGATCGGCTGACCCGGCTTGCCGGTTCGCGGATCGATCGGCGTCAGACTGCCTTGCGGACCGCGCAGCCCGTTATTGTTGACCCACAGGGTCTTCAGATCCCAGGACGGGACGATGTGCTGCGGCTGACCCCCGACACGGAACCGGTCGACGACCCGGAGCGCCACGGGATCGATGACATAGACGTCGTTCGATCGCAGGTTCGGCACATAGACGCGCGGCAGGGCCTCGGCGGCGGCCGGGCTCAGCTCGCCGGCGGCAGCGCCCCGATAGAGGTTCACCGGATCGGTGACGGGCGGCATGCCGGGAAAGGTGTCGAGCGTCCCGCCGGGCGGGTCGGCATGCGCCGCCCAAATGCCGAGCCCGAGCGCGAGGCTCAGCGCCACTGTGGAAAGAAGCTTAGCGCGTGGGGTCATTTGTTTCTTATTTCATCCTCAATGAGGGCCATGCTCAATGCCGCGTGACCGCTTGTTTGATGGCGGCCACGGTCTCGTCGACAACCAGGTCAACACCCAGCGCGCCCAATTCGGCGGTCGCCCGATGCGGGTCGCCATTCACACCCTCGCCCGGCCGCAGCCGGTCGGTGCGCACCAGCGCGGGGTCGAGCGCCATCATCAGCGCGGTGTCGGCGAGCCCGGCATGGGTGCCAATCTCGTTCGCCGGATAGCCGCGGCTTTCGAGCAGACGCGCAAACCCGGCTTCGCCGGCGCGGTAGTATTCGACAACGGCATGAGCGCGCGCCGGCTTCCCGGCCCATAGGCGATTGAGCCGTCGCGCCACCGCCTCTTCCCCGGTCTGGGTCGAGCCGTGATCGCCGAGAAAAACGATGTCGCGGAACCCGTGCAACTGCAGACTCCGAGCGGCCGACTCGATGGTTTTTTCGAACGTGTCTTCGGGAACTGTGATCGTGCCTGGAAAGCGGAGATGCCCCGATGGCCGGTCCACCTCGCCTTCAGGCACATAGGCCAACACGGGCGCGACAAGCGCCGTTCCCAGTGCCGCCGCGATCTTTCCGGCAAGAAGCTTCACCCGAAGGTTGTGCTTGCCGATAGCCATATGCGGCCCGTTCTGCTCGGTGCCGCCGATCGGCACGATGGCGATCGTCTTGCCGGCCGCGATCTGGTCCCGCAGCTCCGTCCAGGTCAGTTCCTCGATGAACACACTGCCCCCGGTCTCGCCGCGCGCACCCGCCCCGGCCGTCATTACAGCAAGAAACAGTAATGGAATAATTACCGCGCGCATTTGGACCTTCCTCGTCGCGCTTCACGTTTATTGGTATAGCGGTGCGCAACTGCAAGCGGGTTTTCGAGCCCGCGTCCTGCGGCGGATGAAAAACCCGGATGCGCACCGACCTGTCCGCGGAGAGCACAGCCGATTGCCGCAGGGAAATTGGGGTGCAATCGAGATCAAGGGGGAACCGGCAGATGGAATCGCAACGGCGACCGGTGGAGCGCGAGACGCCGCCCAGCGCCGAAGAAGCCCGCCTGATGCTCGACCGCGCCGAGCGCACATGGCAGCGGCAGGTCGCCAACGAGGAAATCCCGGTACTCACCGGCCCGAGCGCCGCGTTCCGCTGGCTGCTCTTGGCGGTCGCGCTCGGTGCCATCGTTTTTCTGACGTTCGAACAGCTCGGCCGGCTTGGCTGAGCGGCCGAACCTACAACGCAGCCCCGACCAGCCGCTTCACCGGAGGGAAGCCATGACCCTAAGCCTCGCCCATCTGCAGCCGCTCGTCGCCTTGATCGCCGGCGTGCTGATCCTTTTGGTGCCGCGCATCCTCAACTACATCGTCGCGATCTACCTGATCGTCATCGGCATTATTGGGCTTGGCCTCGTTCGTTGATCCCGGCAAGCGCGGCGAGCCGGTCGAACACCAGCCGATCGATATCGAGCCCCTCGCGCGCGAGGCGAGCACGGTTCTTGGCCGATTGCTCGCCGGGGATGCGGATTTCGCTAAAGCCGGGGAGCGGCGGCACTGCTTTCACCCGCGCGATCAGCGCCGCGAGCTCGCGTTCGAGGTCGGCGAGCGGCACCAGGAGATCGGGGCGGAACGCGATAAAGACATAGCCGTCACTCTTGTCCGGCCCAAGCGCCCCGCCGCCGAGCAGCCCAAACGCCGCGACGATCAGCCCGAGCCCAAAGCCCTTATGTCCGCCGAATGGCAACAGCGCGCTATCCCGCGCCGCCTTGGCGTCGCGCGTCGGGTTGCCGTCGGGGTCGATCGCGACGCCTTCAGGCAACGGCGTCCCAAGGCGCACGCGCAAGGCGAGGTCGGTGCCCATAAAGGCCGAAGTGCCCATATCGAGAACGAGCGGCCCGTCGGCCCCAGGCAGCGCAAAGGCGATCGGATTTGTGCCAAGCACCGGCTGGCTGCCGCCGTGCGGCGCCACGGCCGCGCCGCTGCTCGCGGTGTGGATCGCGACCAGACCGGCGCGTGCGATCATCTCGACAAAATAGGCGCTGCGCCCGCTCATCCAGCTGTCGCTGACGCCGATCACCGAAACGCCATGCGCCGCCGCCTTCGCGATCGCGGCGTTGGCGGCGTGGTACATCGCGATCATGCCGTTATTGTTGCCGCCGTCGTAGAGCGCCGAGACATCGGTCTCGTGGACGACCCGCATCGGCCGGCGCGGCTGCGCAAATCGCGGGTGCTCCGGGATGTTCAGGATCTTCGCAA
>VAZF01000489.1 GCA_005888425.1 Alphaproteobacteria bacterium | reverse complement strand
TCGAGATCTGCAGGCAAAGGCCAGCTCACGCCGGCGGCGCGGGCCCGGCTGAGATAGCCGCTGACCGCTCCCTGGCTCAGCCCCAGGCTCTTCGCAATCCCCCGCTGCGGCAGCTCGCTGGCAAACCGCAGTCGCAAAACTTCCCGGATCTGGCGCATCGACACTCTCTCGGCCGGCATCTCGTTCCCCTGCTGTTCGGCAAAGGCGCGAGCCTACCTTCGGTTGAAAGCTGTCGACCACGCGGGCCGCTATACCCTCACTTCGCCCTACTCGCGATCACAGAATCGAGTGATCACCTTCGACCGGAATCCATGAGGGTTCAACGAGGTCCCGCGAGGATGTCAGCGGTGCGGCACGGTGCGGGACGTCGTTGAAGCCTGATTGAACGGAACCGCGTTGGCCGGTACGGCCTATGGGAGTTGAAGCGGCTGTGGGCCCAGCAGTCGCAGTGGTGATGGCGCCCAGCAGCGACGTGCGCAACCAAGACAGAGTGCACTGCTGCCGAGGTAAGGCAGATAGTGATCGGGCAAAGGATGTCGCAGTGCGTTTGGTATCGGCGATCGCGCCATTGCTTGTCGCGGGCAATAACACGGGGCGTTCGAGGCGCGGCATTGGCGCGGTCGATCGAAAGCGGAAGTGATAGTGGGCGCCGCGGTCATGAACTGTCATACGAGAAGGACGCAGGCGTCGAGGCGCGCCTGAGCACGGCGATGTCGACAAGGTGTCCGCCGCAGACCGGGCAGATGTCGAGCGGTCGCCCGAAGAGCCGGGCGTAGCGCTCGCGATAGTCGGCGGGTTCGGGAGCCGTCTCGGGTTCAGGCAGATTGAGCAAGCCGCGGATCAGCGCGAGCTTGGCGCTGCGGTGCGTGTTGGCGAGGAAGCCGAAGTGGCGGATCCGGCGGAAGCCGTTCGGCAGGACGTGCAGCAGGAAACGCCGGATGAACTCGCCGACAGGCAAGGTCATCACCTTGGCACGCTGCGGGTGCCGGTAGTCCTTCCAGCGGAAGCGGATCTGTCCGTCAGCCAGGGCGATGAGCCGACTGTTGGCAATGGCGACCCGGTGCGTGTAGCGGCCCAGATACTCGAGCACCTGCTGCGGCCCGCCGAACGGCCGCTTGGCATAGACGACCCATTCGATCTTGCGCAAGGGCCGCAGATGGGTGGCAAAGGCTGCCGGCTTGACGAGCCCGGCCAGCTCTCCGAAGAAGTTGAGCATCCCGGCATTGAAGGCCGCTTGCAGCCGTTCCAGAAACAGCCGGCGGTAAAGGCGGGAGAGCACTCGGACCGACAGGAAGAAACCGGGCCGGCAGGCGATCCAGCAGCCGTCGGGCGACACGCCGCCGCCCGGTACGATGCAATGGATGTGTGGATGGTGGAAGAGGTTTTGCCCCCAGGTGTGCAGCACCGCGGTCACGCCGATTGCGGCCCCGAGATGCTTGGGATCGGCGGCGATCGTTTGCAGCGTCTCCGCCGCCGCCCGGAACAGGATGTCGTAGACGACCGCCTTGTTCTGCAGCGCAATGCCGGCGATGGCCTCCGGCACCGTGAACACGACATGGAAGTAGGGCACCGGGAGCAGTTCAGCCTGGCGATCGGCGATCCATTGCGCGCGGGCCAAGCCCTGGCATTTTGGGCAGTGCCGGTTGCGGCAGGAATTGTAGGCGATGCGGGTCTCGCCGCAATCCTCACAACGTTCGACATGGCCGCCAAGCGCCGCCGTCCGGCAGGCCTCGATCGCCGCCATGACTCGGCGTTGTCCGAGGGTCACGCTGCCGAGCTGATCGGCGCGATAGGCGGCGCCGTGGCGACGGAAGATGTCCGCCACCTCGAGTGCGGGATGCACGTCGAGCGATCAGCTCGGCGGCATCACTTCCAAACTGAGGCGATCGAGCGGACTGGTCGTGTCTGCGATCAGTGTTGTCGCGACCTGAGTATAGCGGGCGGTCGTCGACAGCCGGGCGTGACCGAGCAGCACCTGGATGATGCGGATATCGGTGCCGGCTTCGAGCAGGTGGGTGGCGAAGCTGTGCCGTAAGGTGTGTACCGTCACCGGCTTGCTGAGTTCAGCGCGCCGCGCCGCGACCCGGCAGGCCTCCTGCAGGGTGGCGACGCTGACCGGCTCTCCCACCTCCCGGCCCGGGAACAGCCAATGGCTCGGCCGCGCCAAGCGCCAGTAGGCGCGCAAGATCTGCAGCAGCTGCGGCGACAGCATGACATAGCGATCCTTGCCGCCCTTGCCATGCTCGACCCGGATCAGCATCCGGCCACTGTCGATCGCGCCAATGGTCAGGCGCGCGACCTCGCCGACACGCAGGCCCGCGCCGTAGGCCGTCGTCAGCGCCGCCCGATTGCGCAGACCGGGAACCGCCTCCAAAAACCGCACGATCTCGTCGGCGCTCAGCACCACCGGGAGCTTCTGCGGCTCGCGGGCGGCGGCGATGCGTTCGAGAGCGTCGCTGCGGCCCAAGGTGACGCCGTAGAAAAACCGCAGGGCGGACACGGCTTGATTGATATGCGCCCACGATCGCTGCTGCGCAATCAAGTGCAGCTGGTACGCGCGCACCTCCTCCAGCCCAAGCCGATCCGGCGAGTGGCCAAAGTGCCGGCTGAACTTGGCGACCGCATAGAGGTACGATTGCTGCGTCGCCGGCGACAGATTGCGGATCATCATGTCGCCGATCATGCGCCGGCGCAGAGGGCTGATCTCAGCCATCGGGAACTCCTGTCTGATGAGGTGGTCCAGCAACCAACCCTCTCAGACAGGAGACCCCGGCGTCAGCCGCTCACTACCGCGAAGCGGTTTCGTTGTGTGCCGGGCATGCTCAATAGCTCGG
>VAZF01000488.1 GCA_005888425.1 Alphaproteobacteria bacterium | reverse complement strand
ATTCGCGCCGCTCGGTGTCGAGACGAGCAAACAGCGTATGCCAGGTGCGGCGGCTGTCGGCGAGCGCCAATTCGAGGTTCGCGAAGACCGTCAAGTTCTCGAACACGGTTGGCCGCTGAAATTTGCGGCCGATGCCGAGATTGGCGATGTCGGCTTCATCGAGGCGGGTGAGATCCGCGCTGCCGCGGAAGAACACCTCGCCCGCATCCGGCCGGGTTTTGCCGGTGATGACATCCATCATCGTCGTCTTGCCGGCGCCGTTCGGACCGATGATCGTGCGCAATTCGCCTTCCTCGACAACGAGCGACAGATCGTTCAATGCCTTGAACCCGTCGAAGCTGACTGTGACGCCGTTGAGATAGAGCAGGACGTCGCCGGTCGGATGCGCGATCGGGGCCGCCTTCATATGCGCTTCTCCGCCGCGATCGGAGCCTCGATCGGCAACGGCGCGCCCGGACGCCGCCGCGGCCAGGGCAACTGCCGGAACACGCCGACGATGCCGCGCGGGAAAACGAGCGTCGTCAGCACGAACAGCCCGCCGAGAAAGAACAGCCAGATTTCCGGCGCCGCGGTGGTCAGCCAGGTTTTCGCCAGATTGACCAGCACCGCGCCGATCGCGGCGCCGACCAGCGTGCCGCGTCCGCCGACCGAGACCCAGATCGCGACCTCGATCGAGTTGCCCGGCGAGAATTCGCTCGGGTTGATGATGCCGACCTGCGGCACATAGAGCGCGCCGGCGATCCCGGCGAGGACCGCCGAGACGGTGAACACGAATAATTTGGCGTGGGTCGTCGAATAGCCGAGAAACCGGACCCGGCTTTCGGCGTCGCGCAACGCCAGCAACACGCGGCCGAGCTTTGAGACCGTGATGAAGCGGCACAGCAGATAGGCGATGCCGAGCCCGATGACGGTTGCGAGGTAGAGGCCCAAGCGCGTCTCCGGCAGGTGCACGTCCCAGCCGAGGATGTCCTTGTAATCGGTCAGCCCGTTATTGCCGCCGAACCCCATGTCGTTGCGGAAGAAGGCGAGCCACAGAGCGTAGGTCATCGCCTGCGTGATGATCGAGAGATAGACGCCGGTGACGCGCGAGCGGAAGGCGAGCCAGCCGAACACGAAGGCGAAGACGCCCGGCACCAGCATGATCATCGCCGCGGCATAAGCGAAATGATCGAAGCCCCACCAGAACCAGGGCAGTTCCTTGTATTGCAGGAACACCATGAAATCGGGCAACGCCGCATTGCCGTAGACGCCGCGGGTGCCGATCTGGCGCATCAAGTACATGCCCATGCAGTAGCCGCCGAGCGCGAAGAACGCGCCGTGACCGAGGCTCAAGATCCCGGCGTAGCCCCAGACCAGATCGAGGCTCAGCGCCAGGATCGCGTAGCACAGATATTTGCCGAGCAATGGCACGAGGTAGTCCGGCACGGCGAACGGAGAATCCGGCGCGACCCAGCGGTTCAGCAACGGGACCAGCAAGCCGAGCACCAACCCGCTCAGCACAAAGCCGGTCCAGAACCGGGCATTCCAAGGGCTTCGCTCGCCGGCGTTGAGGCGTGCCGTCACCACTCACGCCTCCGCGTCGGCGGCGCGGCCCTTCAGCGCGAACAGGCCGCGCGGCCGCCGTTGGATGAACAGGATGATCGCCACCAGCACGGCGATCTTGCCGAGGATCGCGCCGGCATAGGGTTCGAGCAACTTGTTGACGATGCCGAGCGATAACGCGCCGACCAGCGTCCCCATCAAATTGCCGACGCCGCCGAACACGACGACCATAAAGCTGTCGACGATGTAGAGGGTGCCGAGGTTCGGGCTGACATTGCCGATCTGGCTCAGCGCGACGCCGGCCATCCCGGCGATGCCGGAGCCGAGCCCGAAGGTCAGCGCATCGACACGCGCGGTCGGGATGCCCATCGCCGCGGCCATGTCGCGGTTCTGCGTCACCGCCCGCATGTGCAGGCCAAAGCGGGTCCGGTTCAGGATCAGCGCGAGAGCGCCCAGCACGACAAAGCAGAAAACGATGATGTAGAGCCGGTTCCAGGTGACCATGAAACCGCCGACGACATCGAACCCGCCGGTCATCCAACTCGGGTTCGCCACCTCCTTGTTCGGCGAGCCGAACATCGAGCGTACCGCCTGCTGCAGAATGAGGCTGACGCCCCAGGTGGCGAGCAGTGTCTCGAGCGGCCGGCCGTACAGAAACCGGATCAGGCAGCGTTCGAGCAAGACGCCCAGCAGCCCAGCGAACAGGAACGCCACCGGCACCGCAACGAGCAGGTAGGCGTCGAGCAGATCCGGCGGGAGAAACGCGCGGAACAGCTGCTGCACGACAAAGGCGACATAAGCGCCGGTCATGATCATCTCGCCATGCGCCATGTTGATGACGCCCATCACACCGAAGGTGATCGCGAGCCCGATCGCGGCGAGCAGCAGCACGCTGCCGAGACTGATGCCCTGAAACAAATTGGCGCCAATGCCGATCCAGCGCAGCCGGCTGTCGATCGCGGCGAGCGCGTCGCCCGCCGCCTTGTAGAGATCGGGATCGATATTGGCCGTGTAGCGGAACTCGTCGAGCAGGTTCTTCACCTGCGGATCAGTGGCGCTGCCGAGGGTGCGGATCGCCGCCAGCCGCTCCTCCTTGCTGCCGGCGAAGAGCTGCGAGGCGGCGAGGCTGCGCTGCATCGCGGCGCGGATCTCGGAATCCTGCTCGGCCGCGAGCGATTTTTCAAGCAACGCTACGGTATCGGCCGAGTGATGACGCAGCGCGTCCTGGGCGGCGCCGAGCCTTGCTTCGCGATCCGGGCTGAACAGGGTCAACGTCCCGAGCGCCGCCTCGATCGCGCCGCGCAGCCGGTTGTTCACGATGATACGGTCGAGACCCTCCGGCGCGAGATCGGCGACTGGCTGGCCAGTCGCGGCATCGGTGAGCTTCGCACTGCCGCGGCCCGTGTCGATGATCACGACGCGGCCGTCCGGCGCCTTGCGCAATCGGTCGCCGGCGAGCGCCTGCAGGATCAGAGCGGCCCGCGGCTCGCCGCTCTTGGCGAGCGCGATGACTGCCTTTTCCTTTGCGGCAAAACTGTCGCCGCCGAGCCCGGCGATCGCCTCGCTCAGCCCATCCGCCCAGGCTGACAACGGGGCCGCGAAAAGGAACAGCGCAAGTAGGCCGAGGCGAAATAGGTGAACGATGCTCTTCACCGTCGTCCCGGCGAAAGCCGGGACCCACTCTTCGGCGCCCCGAAACTCGACAACTGGCATTACGGCGACCTACTCGGCTATCCGGAACCAAGCGGCCCGGTGGGTCCCGGCTTTCGCCGGGACGACGGACTTAAACGGACCCGAATGAAGGCAGCCCCGCTCACCCCATGAGATCGCGGGCGAGCGGGGGCCGGCTCAGGTCAATCCGTGTATTTAGCGGCGACGCAGTTGCCGCAGACCCAGGGATAGGTCCAATCGGCGATTTTGCCCTTATCCTCCGGCAGATATGGGCTCCACGCATCGGCCTTGATCGCCTGCTTGGTCTGCCACACGACATCGAACTGACCGTCGGGCCGGATCTCACCGATCATGACCGGCTTCGACAGGTGGTGGTTCGTGTTCATGATCGCGGTGAAGCCCGAGGGCGCCGGAACCTTCTGGCCGTACATCGCCTGCCGCACGGCGTCGACATCGGTCGTGCCGGCCTGACGCACGGCCTGTGCCCACATCTTGAAGCCGATGTAATGCGCCTCCATTGGGTCGTTGGTGACGCGCTTTGGGTTCTTGATGAAATCGTGCCACTGCTTGATGAAGCCGTCATTGGTCGGGTTCTTCACTGACTCGAAGTAGTTCCAGGCGGCGAGATGGCCGACCAGGTTCTTCGTATCGATGCCGGCCAGCTCTTCTTCACCGACCGAGAAGGCGACGACCGGGATCTCCGACGCCTTGATGCCGGCATTGGAGAGCTCCTTATAGAACGGCACGTTAGCGTCGCCGTTGATCGTCGAAACGACCGCGGTCTTTTTGCCGGCGGCGGCGAACTGCTTGATCGCCGCGACCTCGGTCTGCCAATCGGAATAGCCGAACGGGGTGTAGTTGATCTTGATGTCGTCGGCCGCGACGCCTTTCGATTTGAGGAACGCCTCGAGGATCTTGTTGGTGGTGCGCGGATAGACATAGTCGGTGCCTTCCAGCACCCAGCGCTTGGCGCCGCCGCCTTCTTCGCCCATCAGATATTCGACCGCCGGGATCGCCTGCTGGTTCGGCGCGGCGCCGGTATAGAAGACGTTGCGCGAGCTTTCCTCGCCCTCATACTGCACCGGATAGAACAACAGCCCGTTGAGCTCCTCGAATACGGGCAGCACGGATTTGCGCGACACCGAAGTCCAGCAGCCGAACACCGCGGCGACTTTTTCCTTGGCAATTAGATCGCGCGCTTTTTCGGCGAAAAGCGGCCAGTTGGAAGCCGGGTCGACCACTACCGCCTCGACCTTCTTGCCAAGGAGTCCGCCCTTCTTGTTGATGTCGTCGACCATCATCAAAATGGTGTCTTTCAGCGTCGTCTCGCTGATCGCCATCGTGCCGGACAGCGAGTGCAGCACGCCGATCTTGATCGTCCCCTGCGTCTGAGCGCTCGCGATCCCGGTTGCTCCAAAGAGCGCGACCGCGAACAATGCCGCGCGGCACGTCCCTTGTAAGATTTTCATGGCTCCCTCGTTCAAACGACTGCGCGGCGTCGATGGCCGGCAGCAGGCAAGGAGCAAAATCGAGGCCAACTCCGCGGAGGTCCGGCGGTCAAAGCCCGTTTCTTAGGCACGCCTATTTTTTAGGCATGTCTTGCCGCTTGGCGCGGCAGATTTCACATTGCCGCGCCCCGGCGACGCAGGCTTTATCTTCTCGGCACAAGCGGAGGCAGCCATGACCGACAGCGACGCGGTGCTCGCGGCCAATCTCGAGTTCTACAGCGCTTTTGCGACACGCGACCTCGATGCGATGGATGCGCTCTGGGCGCGCCAGGCGCCGGTCGCCTGCATCCATCCGGGCTGGCCGCCGCTTGCCGACCGCCCGTCCATTATGGAGAGCTGGCGCGGCATTCTGTCAAACTCGGATTCGCCGCGCATCGTCTGCTATGACGAGCGGATCTTTCTCTATGGCGACACTGCGCTGGTCATCTGCGAAGAGGAGCTTGGAGGCGGGACGCTCATTGCCAGCAACCTGTATGTGCGCGAGACGGAAGGCTGGCGCATCGCGCATCATCAGGCGGGCCAGCTCGCCGTCCGGCGCCCGCCGCGGCCACGCTCGACTCGGCTGAACTGATCTCTGC